>CAJOLO010000023.1 GCA_905235345.1 uncultured Lachnospiraceae bacterium | reverse complement strand
AGAATGTTCTTCTGCTCCTCTGTAAGCTTGTCAGGAACCTGAACCACAAGAGTTACATATAAATCTCCCCTTGTATTCTTATTCCTAAGTGTAGGAACACCCTTACCTCTTATCTTGATCTTAGTATCCGTCTGTGTTCCCGGTTTTATCTCATAATCCATAGGACCATCAATTGTGTTAATTGTAATGGTTCCACCAAGAGCTGCCTGAGTAAATGTTATCGGTTCCGTAGAGAACAAATCATACTCCTGTCGTTGGAATTGCGGATGACGATCAACCAAAACTGTAACAAGAAGATCTCCTCTTCCTCCACCATTAATTCCAGGCTCACCTTTTTCACGAATTCTGATGCTCTGTCCGTTATCGATTCCGGCAGGAACCGCAACCTGAATCTTCTTCTTACTCTTTACATATCCTGTTCCCGAACACTGATTACACTTGAACTTGATAACCTTACCAGTTCCTGAACATTCCGGACATGTCTGTACATTACGCACTACTCCGAAAAGTGACTGCTGGGTAAATACCACCTGTCCCTTACCATTACACTTCGGACAAGTCTCAGGATTATGCCCCGGCTGAGAACCGGTGCCATGACATACTACACATTCATCCTTAAGTGGAAGCTCTAATTCCTTCTGACATCCGAACACCGCTTCATCGAACTTCACACGAACACTGGTCTTGATATTCGCACCCTTAACCGGACCATTGGATTGATGCGAACGTGTTCCTCCAAACATGTCTCCAAAGATATCTCCGAAAATATCACCCATGTCAGAGAAGTCAAATCCGCCGAATCCTCCACCCATACCACTGTTAGGATCAAATGCAGCATGACCGAACTGATCGTATCTCGCTCTGGTATCAGGATCACTCAATACTTTATATGCTTCTGATGCCTCCTTGAACTTTGCTTCCGCCTCTGCATCGCCGGGATTCATATCAGGATGATACTTCTTGGCAATTGTACGATATGCCTTCTTAAGATCGGCATCTGTTGCATTCTTGGGAACGCCAAGTACTTCGTAATAATCTCTTTTTGTCTCTGCCATATTCCTCACCTATTAATTAATACACGTCTACAGCTTCTAATATTACATTTATTACATTATACTTCTGTATAATCTCCGTCAACAACATCACCATCATCATATGACTCAGGTCCCTCTGCACCTGTTCCGGCATTTGCCCCCGGACCATTCTGCTCATAGAGCTTAGCAAACAGATTCTGAGCACTTGTCATAAGTGTCTCTCTTGCATCCTTCAACTGTTCAACATCATAGTCGCTCATATTCTCAGGATCGGTATTCTCAATAAGACTCTTAAGTGCTGCCAGATCCGCCTCAACCTTTGTCTTATCCTCACCTGAAAGCTTGTCGCCAACATCCTGTAATGCTTTTTCTGTCTGGAATACGATTGCATCAGCATCATTTCTCGCCTCGACAGCATCCTTACGCTTCTTATCCTGAGCCTCGTACTCAGCAGCTTCTTTAACTGCTCTCTCGATATCGTCATCAGACATGTTAGAACCGGCAGTAATTGTAATATGCTGCTCTCTTCCCGTTCCAAGATCCTTAGCCGATACGTTTACGATACCATTGGCATCAATATCAAATGTAACCTCAATCTGAGGAACTCCACGTCTTGCAGGAGCAATACCATCTAAGCGGAAACGTCCGAGTGTCTTATTATCTCTTGCGAACTGTCTCTCACCTTGTACAATATGAATATCAACTGCATCCTGATTATCCTGAGCTGTAGAGAATATCTGACTCTTCTTTGTAGGAATTGTTGTATTTCTGTCGATAAGTCTTGTAGCAACACCACCCATTGTCTCAATCGAAAGTGAAAGCGGAGTTACATCAAGAAGAAGGATTTCACCTGCACCTGCATCTCCTGCAAGCTTACCACCCTGGATAGAAGCACCAATAGCAACACACTCATCAGGATTTATTCCCTTGAACGGCTCTTTACCTGTCAGCTTCTTAACCATATCCTGAACAGCAATGATACGTGTAGATCCACCGACAAGAAGTACCTTATCAAGTTCAGCGGCTGTAAGACCTGCATCATTAAGTGCTGTCTTAACAGGTTCTGATGTCTTATCTACAAGATGTGCTGTAAGCTCATCGAACTTAGCTCTTGTAAGATCCATGTCAAAATGCTTAGGTCCGTCTGCTGTTGCAGTGATGAACGGAAGGTTGATATTGGTTGTTGTTGAAGAAGAAAGCTCCTTCTTAGCCTTCTCAGCCGCCTCTTTAAGTCTCTGCATAGCCATCTTATCTGAAGAAAGGTCAACGCCCTCCTGCTTCTTAAACTCATCAAGCATATAATCTGTGATTACATTATCAAAATCATCACCACCAAGTTTATTATCACCTGCAGTTGCAAGAACCTCGATAACGCCATCACCAATTTCAATGATAGATACATCAAATGTACCACCACCCAAGTCATATACCATAATCTTCTGCTCATTCTCATTGTCAAGACCATAAGAAAGAGCTGCCGCTGTCGGCTCGTTGATGATACGCTTTACATCAAGACCTGCAATACGTCCTGCGTCCTTGGTTGCCTGTCTCTGTGCATCTGAGAAGTAAGCCGGAACCGTGATAACAGCCTCTGTTACCTTCTCACCCAGATAGCTCTCTGCATCAGATTTAAGCTTCTGCAATACCATAGCTGAAATCTCCTGTGGAGAATAATTCTTATCATCAATTGAAACTTTATAATCAGAACCCATATGTCTCTTTATTGAAGATATGGTCTTATCAGCGTTGGTAACAGCCTGACGTTTTGCAGACTCACCAACAACACGCTCACCGGTCTTGGTAAATGCAACAACAGACGGTGTAGTTCTTGCACCCTCTGCGTTGTTAATAACAACCGGCTTACCACCTTCCATAACAGCCACACATGAATTAGTTGTACCTAAATCAATACCAATAATTTTACCCATGATTCTCATCCTCCTAAAGAAATCTTCTTTATATAAATAATTAATTAACAAATATTATTATCTGAGCTTACCGTATTAATAATTCTGATATTACACTCCAACATGCTCAGTTTGCCACTTTAACCATACTGTGTCTTAAAACCTCTTCTTTATACATATAACCCTTCTGAAGTTCTTCTGCCACAATATTATCTTCAAGCGACTCATCTTCAACATGAAGAACTGCATTGTGATAATCAGGGTCGAACGGCTGACCTTCTGCATTCATCGGTTCAACTCCCACATCCTCTAATATCACCATCATCTGCTTATAGATCTTATCAACGCCCTGCTCAAATGCTCTATCCTTATCTTCATCAGGAATCGTCTGCAAAGCTCTCTCAAAGTTATCAACTACAGGAAGAAGCTTTTCTAAAACATCCTTAGCTCCGACATCATACATATGCTTGGATTCCTTCTCGTTACGGTTTCTGGCATTCTCAAACTCAGCAAGCAGTCTCTTATAACGATCATTAGCTTCTTCAACAAGTGCTTTCTGCTTATCAAGCTCCATCTCTAAAGCCTTGTTATTACCGACATTGCGACGGTTACCTTTCTTACCCTTGGCAGGCTTGTTGGCACTCTCTTCAACAGTTTCCTTAGCCTCCACATCGGTTTCCTCGGTGGTTTCAACCACTACTTCTTCAACTTTTTCCTCTGTAGGCTCTCCCTTAGGTTTATTCTTATTTCCCGAAGAATTATTCTTCTTTCCTGCTTTTCCCTGAGAACTATTATTCTTTCCTACATTATCCGAAGAATTGTTCTTCTTATTATTCTCTTCTGCACTATCTGAGGAGTTATTATTCTTATTCTCTGCCACTATTCCGCCTCCTACTCTTTCTTCTTAAATATTTCATCCAACTCACCGGTAAGATTCTTAAGCGTGCTTACCACCTTCTTATAATCCATCCTCTTAGGACCAATTATTCCGATGGTTCCCTTCGCTCCCTCTGCCAGCTCGTAGGTAGCTGTCACAATACTGCAATCTTTCATGGAAGATACCGGTGTTTCCTCACCTATATAAACCTGTATTCCCGTACCGTTTTCACTGTGAATAGATTCATCCACAAGTTCTCCTAATCCCTGTCTGTCTTCTAACGCCTCTAAAAGCTTTGTAGTCTGCTCTACGGTACCGAGTTCAGGATACTTAAGCATATTCGTTGTGCCATTGGTATATATCTCCACCTCGTCAGCTTCATGAATGGCTTCCGTCACACCCTGGAACACAGCCTCCATCACTTCGGCAAATTCACCTGCCTGATTCTTGATTGTCTGAATCATCTCAAGGTTGATATCCTGCAATGAAGCTCCCTGAAGAAATGTATTGATAAGCACATTAAGTTTTAATATCTCTTCATTCTCCATTCTTCGATCCACGGGAATCAGTTTATTACGGATTACATTGTTATCTACCACAATGACCGCTAACATCTGGTTATCATCCACCTGGGACAATTGAATGAACTTAAGCTTTGAATTCTGATATTGCGGAGCTGATACAAGTGCCGCATAATTGGTATTGTATGCCAACACCTTCGCCACCTGCTTAAGCATGGTCTCCATCTTATCAACACGTTCAAGCAACTGGGTCTTCATCTCTTCCATCTCAGAATCCTTAGTAGCCATCATCTGATCCACATACAATCTGTATCCCTGATCAGTCGGAATCCTTCCGGCTGATGTGTATGGTTGCTTCAGATATCCCATCTCTTCCAAATCCTGCATCTCATTACGTATTGTTGCAGAAGAAAGGTTAAGATCCGTAAACCTGGAAATTGTACGCGAACCGACCGGCTCACCAGTCTCCAGATAGTTCGAGATAATCGCCTTAAGAATCTTCAACTTCCGATCATCCATCTCCATTTATCAGACCCCTTTCCTCTATTTCTGTTATTAGCACTCAGCCTAGTGGAGTGCTAACATCTTCATATAGAGTACCACTGCTATTTTGTTTTGTCAAGAAAAAACTCAAGAAAAAAATCAATAAAATTAATAAAATCAAACCGTGCTGACCTATTGTTTAAAAACATATAATAAACTATGTACGTTTTATAAACGTATTACCACACTTGGGACACCTTATACTAATCTTATTCTTCCCCTTAGGTATGCGGATGACCTGCTTACACGTACTGCATACAAAATAAACGTATTCCTGATCCTTAATGCTTTTTATTTTCATTTTTACAATCAATTTAACGTAGCTGACAAATTCCACTACCCGACCCATGTATTTCATATAGAAATCATTCTCTGATTTTCGTTTGTCAAGTTGTGTTGAAAATACACGTATATAACACAATACAACAAAAAAAGCCCCAATCAGAACAATTACCCATTTATGTGTAAACAACGCAATAAGAACAAATATAAATCCCAATAACATTAGAAAATTGTTAAGTTCGTCAAGGCCACACCTTCTGGACATTGCATACTTCATATCCTCGCGAAACATATTCACATATTTCTTAAACATACATCCTTCACCTTCTTATATTATTCATTCCAATCCCGAATCCGGAAGATTCAGCGCAGCTTCAACCTGCACATCACCAATCTCTATCAACGAATCCGGCACACAAGATTCACAAGCATGTCTTGAGAAATCGTTGAATAGTATAACACAATTATCATATTTTGCATAGAAAAATAAATATAATCAACTAATCTTCATAGTAAGAATTCCGCCATCACCACATTGCTGACATCTATCCCTTTATCGGTTAAAAATATCCGGTCACCTTTTTCTGTGAGAAGACCGTTCTTTTCATACTTTTCCAGAACTTTACCATATATGGTTTCAATCCCGGTGGAGAACCGTTTTTGAAACTCCGCTTTGGAAACTCCTCCGGTCATGCGAAGACCGAGGAACATGAACTCTTCCATCTCATCCTTCCGTTTTTGGAAATACAGATCCTTGTAATAATCCCTTATAAACTCCAAAAAGACTATTTCCCCTTCCATTTCCCCGGCATCGGAATCCTCTGCGAAAGAACTTGCATCATAAACATCCGATAACATATCTTCACCACAGATATCCCCGGCATAGCCATAATATTCATCATACATCTCATACCCCTCATAAAAACCGGTATAAGCGTCCTTTTCCATACCGGAAAGAGTGGCAAACCTGTCCAGATATTCTTTCATTGTTTCCACATCGTGAAAACGGAGCTTCTTGTGCCCGTCACCGGATTCAATTTTCAGATAAGAGGATGCGCCAAGTCCCAGACCCAGATATTCCCCACCGGTCCAATAGACTATATTGTGTCTGCATTCATATCCTTCTCTCGCATAGTTGGAAATCTCATAGCGCGTATATCCCTTTGAAAGAAGCCGGTTTCCCGTCTCCGTATAAAGTTCCCTGTCATCTTCCTCAGATGGCAGTCTTGCAAGCAATTCTTCATCCTCCGCAAGCGGCGTCTCGTCCTCCACGATCAAACTGTAGGCGGATATATGTTCCGGGCAAAGGTTTAACACCGTATCCAGCGTATGAAGATAGGTTTCCTTATCCTCTCCCGGAAGTCCCGACATCAGATCGACATTGATATTGGTAAACCCTGCCTTTCTCGCATTATCATAAGCAATCAGGAACTGGTCAAATGTGTGAACCCGGCCAAGGATCTTTAACATTTCATCATCGGCACTCTGCAATCCGATACTCAGACGGTTGATTCCCATCTTCCTGTAGCCGGCTAACTTGTCCTCAGTCAAACTGTCCGGATTACCCTCAATCGTTATCTCGACATCTTCATCTATGACAAAAACTTCTTTTACCGTATCCATGACCTGTTCAATAAGAGAGAGTTCTATGTACGACGGAGTACCGCCTCCGATAAAGATTGTCTTTACACAGTATTCCTTTGCCATTTCCTCATATGCCGTTATTTCCTTACAGAGTGCTTCTATATACTGTCGCCGTTTCTCCCCGCTTTGCCCGCCAAAGGAGAGAAAATCGCAGTAAGCACATTTTGCTTTACAAAACGGTATATGAATATATAAACTGAGCGGGCGTAATTCTTTTTGGCTCGTATCCTCTTTCATATCTGTTCTCCGCTATAGAATATTCCCTTCCTATTCATCATCCAGTTTAAGCACACTCATAAATGCCTTCTGCGGCACCTCTACATTACCTATCTGGCGCATCCGCTTCTTACCTTCTTTCTGTTTTTCCAGAAGCTTCTTCTTTCGGGAGATATCACCGCCGTAACACTTGGCAAGCACATCCTTGCGAAGTGCCTTTACCGTCTCTCTGGCAATAATCTTACTTCCGATTGCCGCCTGAATAGGAATCTCGAATAAATGTCTCGGAATCTCCTCTTTTAATTTCTCGCACATCTTCCGCCCTCTCTCATAGGCAGTATCCGCATGTACAATAAATGAAAGAGCATCAACCTCTTCTTTATTGATAAGGATATCCAGCTTGACGAGATCAGACCGGACATATCCTTTCAATTCGTAATCAAACGATGCATATCCTCTTGAACGTGACTTCAACGCATCAAAGAAATCATATATTATCTCATTAAGAGGCAGGTCATACTTTAAAAGTGCCCTTGTCTCCTCCATATATTCCATACTCTTATACACGCCACGGCGTTCCTGACAAAGCTGCATGATTGGCCCCACATAATCCTTCGTAACCATGATTTCCGCAGCAACAAACGGCTCCTCCATATAATCAATCTGTGACGGATCAGGAAGATTGGACGGATTGGTAAGCTCTAACACGCTTCCGTCAGTCTTATATACACGATAGACAACGCCCGGTGCCGTAGTGACAAGATCCAGATTATACTCTCTCTCCAGACGTTCCTGTATAATCTCAAGATGAAGAAGTCCCAAAAATCCACATCGAAAACCGAAACCCAATGCTATCGATGTCTCAGGCTCATAAGAAAGTGCCGCGTCATTCAACTGAAGTTTTTCAAGTGCATCTCTAAGATCCGGATACTTCGCCCCGTCAGCCGGATACATACCACAGTACACCATCGGGTTCGCCTTCTTATATCCGGGAAGTGCCTCTGTGCACGGATTATTCGCATCCGTTACCGTATCTCCCACCCGGGTGTCCTTGACATCCTTAAGACTTGCCGTTATGTATCCCACCATTCCCGCAGAAAGCTCGTCCTGTGGAATGAACTGACCTGCGCCGAATATCCCGACCTCAACAACCTCCACTTCAGCACCTGTCGCCATCATTCTTATCACGCTGCCCCTCTTTACTACCCCGTCAAAAAGACGACAGAAGATTATAACGCCCTTATAGGCATCATACTTACTATCGAATATAAGTGCTTTAAGCGGCCCGTTAACATCGCCCGATGGTGCCGGAATCTTTGTCACTATCTGCTCTAACACATCGTCAATATTAAGGCCTGTCTTTGCGGAAATCCTCGGTGCATCCTGTGCCTCAATTCCGATCACATCCTCAATCTCATTAACTACTCTTTCAGGCTCTGCACTTGGAAGATCTATCTTATTGATAACCGGCATCACATCAAGGTCATTATCAATCGCAAGATAAACATTTGCAAGAGTCTGCGCTTCAATTCCCTGGGCTGCATCCACCACAAGAATCGCGCCCTCACATGCTGCAAGACTTCTAGACACCTCATAATTAAAATCAACATGTCCCGGAGTATCGATCAGGTTAAATATATACTCCTCCCCATCTTTCGCCTTATACACGATACGCACAGCCTGTGCTTTAATTGTTATTCCACGCTCTCTTTCCAAATCCATATTGTCAAGCACTTGTGCCTGCATCTCTCTGTCCGTAAGCAGTCCTGTCTTCTCAATTATTCTGTCGGCAAGGGTTGACTTGCCATGATCGATATGTGCAATTATACAAAAATTTCTAATCCTGCTCTGATCTATGTGTTCCATTCTATCTATCTCCCTGTATATGCTTTTATATGTTTAGTTAAGTTTTGTGAGTAACTCATATACTTATACCTAAAACTTAACTAAACAGTACTTAACTCAAGGGAAGTATACCACATCATTCTTTTTTTCTCAACACTTTATCGAGCATGGCGGCAAGCGGTTCCATCGCATTCATTTCTTCCTCAATCGTATTATTCTGGGCGCCCGCCTCTATAAGTGCAGTTCTTGGCATTACATGAAGATTATACCTTAAGCTTCTCACATATATCTTTCTGACGAAATCACCATAGTCCTCTTTCCCCGCAAGATAAAGTTGAAAGCTGAAAGCAAGATTTATGAGCTTATTGGGATTTTGAAGATAGTCTATTTCGCCATTGAGATTTGATCTGCTTACTCCGTTTAAGAACATGATTTTAGCGGTAGGCTTTCCGTTTACTTCCGTGACCAGATGTGTCTCCTCATCCACTCCATCACGATGCAGGTCAATCACAACCTCTATAGAAGGATTATCCGCTAATATCTTCTGTATGCCATTATATGAATTCTCATATGCTTTACTCCGATCCAACTGACCATCAATAATATCATATGTAGTCTCGTCATGATATGTATGAATTCCGTACTTCTCGTCAAGAAGCTTAGTCAGATAAGCACCCACGCCTACCACTGTATCCTCTTTAACTCCCGGTCTGCTGTCAACAAAACTTTCCGAAGAATGTGTATGATATATAAGAACCTTATATGGTAGGTTATCGGTATCATATATCCGATTGCTACCGGCAGGAATATCTGATATTGTTTGAACCGTTTCATCATTTTCCATAATGCCATCTGTTGTATCAGTAATCGCCGGCTGATTGGGATATTCCTGCAAAGAAGATTCGGACAGAGGTATTTCCGAAAGTTTCGGGAGATCGTTGAGCGATAGCTCTGTATCCATCAAATTGGCTATATCCAGTTCTTCCTGTGTCATACCGGTATTACCGTCAATCACAAAAATCTTACTTTTCAGGAAATCAGGTTGTGAAAGCTGCTCTCTTGTATATACCGTTCCCCTTGAGGCATTTCCAATAAAAGTCATTGTCTCTTCACTGTCTCCCGCTGCCTGTAAAGCCAGACTGTCATCACTGCCCGTTGTTTCCTCTGCATGGTCATTTTGTGCTCCCGCTACGCCTTCTTCATTCACATCCGTCTCCATCACCGCAAGATCTCCGTTCTCAGGCATACCTTCATCCTCGTAAAACCACTCCGGCACTTCATATGACGATGCATAATCATGGTATGCCTCACCCAATTCCGCCTCATATGTAAGCACCGGAAGAATAAATGTTGTCATCTTATATAATATCTCGTCAGGACTTTTCCCGATAAGGCTGCATATCATAAAAAGTATTAATACAATTCCTGCGAATCTCTTTTTTCTGTTTTTCTTAATTTTTGTATCCTTTGCCGGCCTTTTAAAAAAATGTTTAGACTTCATATAAACATTTTATTCCATAAGCTATGTTCATATGCTTAATATATGCAAATCCGATGCACACACTTGCTGATCATTTAACTCCGTCGGAGTCCTTTCTCCGACCGACAGTTTTTTCTCATCCCTCTCCCTTCGCCTCTGACATTTTACGCAAGTGCTGCCTCATTAATTGCTTCTGATATCGTATAGCTGATACGCTTTACCGCTTCGTCTATGTCCTTCGGCGTCACAAACATATTCTCCAGATACGGAGTCACCATTTCGCATGCTAACTGATAACGCTCATCTTCACTGAATTTATCAAGCACATTCTTCGGCCCGTGTTTTCCGAGTGCATCAACCATAGTATCCATGGCATCATTTACTATTGTAGGAACCGAAATTACCGTCGGCACACCGATTGCCAGCACCGGTATCCCGATATTTTCCGAATTAATTGCATTCCTATGGTTTCCAACCCCCGAGCCGGGACTTATTCCCGTATCTGCTATCTGGATTGTCTTATTAAGCCGGTCCGACTGCCTTGCCGCAAGAGCATCTATCACTATCAGAAGCTCCGGACTTATCTCATTGACCAGTGCTTTAAGTATCGTTAGCGATTCCATACCGGTCTGCGCCATAACCCCCGGTGCTATTGCGCTTATCTCAATACTGTGTGATATTATACCCTCCTTTAGCAGATGTCTTGTCACATACAGATTGTCAATAACAAATGGTCCCAATGCGTCCGGTGTAACTTCACGGTTACCAAGTCCTGCAACCATTATTCTCTTCTTGTTACCTATAAATCTTCTTAAATTTTTCGCAAGCACTTCCGTCATGGGTTTATGAAAACTGTCATCATGCTCCCTTAAATGTTCACTCTCAAGCGTAATATACGTTCCTACCGGCTTGCCAAGATTCATGGCCCCTTCTTCATTTTCCACAACAATTCTTGTCTCTAATATATCTGAATCCCCATTATTCTTCGTCGCAACATGCACTCCTCTTATCGGCTCATCTGTTTCAATATCTTCCTTCATCTCCAGTGCAAGGTCAGTTCTAACACGCATAAAGTCCTGTCTCCTTCCGGTCATACCTTTTAAAATGTCAGGATAAGAAAATCTTTCAACCCTGACATCATTTTAATTAACACTTATATTATTAATTTTGAACAAAAAGGGCGAACATATTCACAAATCACATATTTATGTTTGCAACCCTAAATTTATGGCATACCATGCACAATAATATTTAAAACGCTATTGGTCAGTGTGTATAATAACCATTAAAACACTATTGGTCAGCACACATAATAACCACTATAAAAATTATGGTCGGACATATAAAAAAAACATTTGACAAACCTCATACGTTTATGTATTATATATGAGTATGTTTACATTAGATTGTCCGTGTCCGGTTTTAATGTAAAACCATAACATAAAATACTTATCAGATAGGAGGTGTTTTCATTGGCTAACATTAAATCAGCAAAGAAGAGAATCAAAGTTATCGATACTAAGACTTTAAGAAATAAGAGAGTAAAGTCAAAGCTTAAGACTCTTATCAAGAAGTTCGAGGCTGCTGTTGCTTCAGGCGACAAGGCTAAGGCTGCTGAGGAACTTAAAGTTGTAACATCTGAGCTTAGCAAGGCTGCTTCTAAGGGAATTCTTCACAAGAACACTGCTTCAAGAAAGATTTCACGTTTAGCTGCCATGGTTAACAAGATGGCTTAATCATTATCGAATAATATAATGATATATATAAGATAAGGACTGCTGACCCACAGTCCTTTTTCTTATCTTTACCATTAATCCATTTAAGATTCAGGCAGGTAGCAAAGCAGCCCTAACTTGTAAATTCAATAATAAGCAGCTCCACTCCCACAACCTCATTGACCATACCCGTTCTTATTTCTTCAGTAATATCTGCGCATCTCTCAAACATTTTGACATATGAGTGACCTGTATTTTTTCTAATCTGCATCTTATATTTATTAAGTGTCCACTGGGGGGCTTTGGTAACAGTTGCAATCTCGTTATAACTCTTCCCCTCATTAATCATCTCCGATATCTCTAACAGTCTCTTTATATTAAATGTAAGCTTGGACAATATAGTCTGTGCATCCACCTTAAGCTCCAGCAGATTTCTATACAGCTTAAGTGCTTTCTGTCTGTCACGCTCGGCAATCGCATCAAGCATTTCATACATTGTGTCATCCGCCTCACTTACACATATGGCGTGTATATCATCTATTGTGATAACATCCCTGTCACCCACATATGAAAATACCTTTTCAAGTTCATTATTGATTCTCATCATATCAAGGCCCACAATTCCGAAAAAATATCCGGCTGCATCCTCATATATGTTCTTACCTTCACGTCTGCATTTCTGTGCCACCCATTTTCTCAGATCTCCCTCTTTCTGCTCCTTCATCTCGGTGACATAGCCATGTTTCTTGAACCATGTAAAAAATCTGTTTCTACCATCCTTCTCACTCTCCACAAATATGACATGAGTGGATTCCGGAAAATTCTCCAGTCGTTTCTCTAAACCTTCCGGCGTCTTTTTGAAAAAACCGCTGTTCTCCACGACAATGACACGATTGTCGGCAAAAAAGGGAAGTGTATCTCCAAGATCAAGCATTTCTTTAACATTCAATCTCTTACCCTCATACACTGTATAGTTCATATTATCGTTCTTATCAACTCCCATGCCATTCACAAGCATTTCCTTATATCTTGCCTTTAGATAATCCTCTTCTCCATGTAAAAGGTAGAACTGTTCAAATTGTTTATTCTTAATATCCTGTTCTATTTTTTTCATTATATACCTCGTACTTCCGATTGTAATATTCCCACATTATTACCGGGTCAAAACTCGCTTATTATAACTCTCACCTGCGGAGGAATATATCTCCGACTAAGTATAGCTTGTTATAAATCCCACCTGTGTTTCGCTTAGAGGATGCATATTGCTCCGACTGAGTATAGCTTGTTATAAATCCCACCTGTGTTTCACTTAGTGGAGGGAAATGTCTCTGACTGAGTTAAAATCATCTGCGGTATTGACTAACCGAATATCTGCTGCCATCACTCCTAATGGTAATCGCACCCGAATCTTTTGTCAAATATATATATCCACTATACACGCGAAGTCGTTCCATTACCTCCGGTGCAGGATGACCGTACCGGTTATTCTCTCCAACGGAAACCAACGACACTGCAAAGTCCATATTCTCCAAAAATTCTTTTGATGATGCCGTTGCTGAACCATGATGGGCAACCTTCAATACCTCCATGTCGTTACCGTCTCTGATACTATTCATAAACTGTTCATTACCCAGCAGCCTGTTCTCAACATCAACATCCATATCTCCCGTAAAAAGCATATCAAAGTTTCCGTATCTCATCCACAAAACAATACTTCCACGGTTCTTATCAGCATAAGCTCCTTCATCAGGATTCAGACAATAAAATGTTACCTTCCCACAGCTTAGAATATCTCCTGACTTCATGTAATATATCCGGCAACCCTTTTGTTCAGCCGCAGCCACCAGTTTTTTATAAGACTCATCAGGATTCGTTATTGCCGGAAGAACAAAATTATCTACACCTATACCGGGATCGCTAAGTAGTTCAAGCAACCCTGAATAATGGTCAGCATCACTATGAGTCGCTATCATGTAATCAATTCTGTCAGTGCCATAATATTTAATTCCGTTTTTCAATATATATGTTCCCACATTCTTCTTACTGCTGCTTCCGCCGTCTATAATAATACTCTTATGTTCAGGCGTTCTGACATATATACCGTCTCCCTGGCCCACATCAAACATGTTGACAAGAAGTTTATCCGGAATAATAAATGAAACAATCATAAATACCCATAATATAGCTGTCATCGCTATATATCTTTTCCTGTCCGACTTTAATATCAGAAGGGTAACTATAAGCAAAATGTAATATAATATGATCCACCATTTATCCGGTCTTCCTACACATATATTGTGAAACGGCAGACTTTCCGTCAGTTTACATAACATCTTATACACATAAAAAATCCAATCCGATATATCTGCCGTTAATTTTACAATCGCATTACTGCCGGAAAAATCACCTGATCCTGACATAAACCCTGCCATTCCACTCTCGATGCACCCGGATATTGCGAGCAGAATAAGTGCACCAAGCAGTACACTCATAAGCGGAACCACAACTATATTAAGAATAACACCATATACCGGGATTTCATAAAAGTTGTAAAGAAGTATCGGCATTATAACAAGCTGCACGCTTATACTCACGATTATTCCATCCCACAGCTTATATATAAGCAAAGAAATCCCGGCCGTTTTCGCATCATCCCTGTCTTCTCCTCTGATCACAGGATATACACAGGCAATACCGATTACAGCACCGAAGGACAACAGAAATCCCGCCTGGGTAATCTGACCAGGATTCACAATAAGCATTAACAAAAGTGCTACAGCTATCGCAGATAACGCATCATACCTTCTGCCAAGAACGTCTGCAATTATCGACATTATCAGCATTATCATAGCTCTTACCGTTGCACCGGATAGTCCTGTAAGAATACCATACATTACAATAAATACAATTCCGCATACAGCACCTTCCGGGTAACTTCCGGACAGTCTTCTTATCAGTCGGTAAAATGTTCCGCCCAACATCGCTATGTGAACACCCGATATCGCAATGAGATGTTCCATTTCTCTGATATAATGCCTTAATATCCTGATCCAGTTCACTCTTCTCTCCCAAAACCATAGCCTTAGCAAGGGATGAGTCCTCGTCATCGAGCATATTATCATATTGAATACCAATCATATTCTTGATCTTATCAAGCATATTTCTGATTCCGATAACCGGACTTTTGATAGAATATATCTCTGTACTCTCAAGGAACAACATATTTCCCTTAGATCTTTCGTATGAAAACTGATCGAACTGTCCGGGGTTAGTTGCTCTCATAAAATCCCTGACTCTTCCGCTCCCGTTAATAATCACTCCGGGATATAACACTTCCTCTGTTTCAATGATTATATACGCAGCAATCCTTCTGCCGTTCAGACTGCCCACCCTAATACGGTATCTGTCATCATATTTCTCCTGTTTTTCATAAACCACACCGATAAATGAAGTATTGTCTCCACCGACAAGATCACACACCTGACATTTCCGGTCATAATAATCACCGCACACAACTC
>CAJOLO010000022.1 GCA_905235345.1 uncultured Lachnospiraceae bacterium | reverse complement strand
TCTGAAAAATCGAAATCAAACAATTCTTTAAAAATAGCAAAATCATTCATGGCAAAATGATTAACACTGCCGTCATTGGCTCCAACCTTCTCACTTGTAAGAGTAAATGAATTCTCATTGGTGATCATCACAAAGGTAAGATAATTGTGCCACAGGTTGTCATCAAAGCCGTAGTCTGTCGAAAGATCCAGCAGTTTCTTTATCTCTGCGTATATCCTTGTGATCAGAGATTCCTTACTTATATGCTTCTTGTCCTGAATCTCTGCAAGCTTAGATGCAGAAAATGTTGAAGAATCAGACAGTACATTATCCTTATACCAGTCAAAATCCTCAAAAATACCTGCAAGCTTTTTTAATATACTATCCTCAGGAAGCTCCCTATATACAATCAATTTCGAAACATATCTATACATTCTGTTTTTCTCCTTTTATATATGTTTGTTCTTTGCGAAACTCATATAAAACTATTTATAGCGAAGAATACGTCACTCAATTATCTCTCCTGTCTCAACATCCACATTCTTAACATTGATTCCGTTGACCTCAACACTGTCATTAACTTCTATCAGTATATACTGTCTGCCATCTATCATTCTTGTCTCTACAAGATCTGTCCGCTCGGGTTTTACCTTGATTACCACATCCGGCATCTTGATATCAAAGCTCCTCGTACTTGCAACAGTAGCCGCAGTAAATTTAGGACATTCCTCATCTGTAACAATACTGTCATATGTCGTATCAAAGCTTTCAAGTGCCGTCTCCTTTACCCCGCTGTCAGACAGAAGCTTTTTTATCTCCATTTTATCAAGTTCAGGCGGTTCCTCAGCATCCTTCCTGACTTCATAATATTCGTTAAGATTCTCATGAATAGTTTTTACCGTATCAAAATCACACTGATCGCCCAGTGAATTCTCGATAATATCCTGAAAGGTTTCCTGCTGCGCCTTATATGAAAGCGGAGCACCGCATCCAAGTGTATGGTCTATGAAATTCTCCTGCATCATTTCCGAATTCTTCGTGTAATATAACAGTCCATGTATATCAGTATTTCTGTCATTAAATGCAGGAAATAAAAAACCGTGTGCCGGTGGAAGTACCAGCCAGTCTCTTATTCTGCTTTCTATACTGTTATGCTTCTCATTATAGCAAAGACCTGCCTCAGTAAGTTTTACCGGGCATATACTACACAGAATATAATCATATACATACTCAGACGCATCCTCATTCTCCATACCGTCAGTTGTTTTACCCGGCACATCATAAGCCGCATATATAAGAATTATATAATAGTTTTCAGGATACTCATAAGATTCTATCACTTTATCATAAAACTGCTCTAAAAGTGTCTCGTCCTCAAGTTTAGAACTTTTTAACCGCAGTAAAAATTCCTGTGTGCCACCTTCTCGTTCCTGTTCAATCGGGAATTCCATATTAAGAAGATTCTTGCCTATCGAACCCGAAAGAGTATTCTTAAAAATATTGAAGTACTTGAAATTCTCCTCCTCTGTCAGCATCAGAAAAGTCTGTGCAAGTTCTGTCTTCTTATCTTTATCACTATCCACATAGCAGCCACAGATTCTGGTAATCGTACAATGCTCCGGTGTGAACTGTTTCTTAATCTCATTAATCTCTCTTTTGTTCATTTATATCTCCTTATCTTTTTCGATAAAATTACTTAACTCTCTCGCCTTGCTGCAACTCGCCGCTTCGCTGCTCGTTGTCACGCCGTTCGCCCTATCTCTCGCCTTGCTGCAACTCGCCGCTTCGCTGCTCGTTGTCACGGCGTTCGCCGTATGTGTCCAAGCATATAATCAGCTGTTTGCAAGCTAGCTTGCAACAGCTGATTATATGCTTGGACACGCATGGCTCACTTTTTATGCAAAATAAGAAATATATTGTACTTTATAGGGGCTCTTGGGGAACATATATTCATACAGATCTACAAAGTAATCATCGGTCATACTGGCTATGTAATCCACAACCATCTGTTCATCGGTAGTAGTGTCAAAATACTTATCACAACCATATCCAATGGTATTCTCCCTGACATACTCTATATGATGTTTATATATCATCGACTCCTTATTGCCATCCTTTACATCCTTGAGCAATTTATCAAACATCTCATGGAACATCGGTCTTATATCGTTCTGATAATTATTTTCTCTGTTTTCATTAACATATATCTTCTCGAAATTTTCCTTCTTTGTTGCCTTGATTGCTTTATAATATTCATCATCCATGGCAATATAATCTTTACCATAGCTGTTCTCTACAATATTCACTATCAGATTATTTATTATTTCAGGATTACTTCTTCCAAATGCCTGTTCTTCAAAAACAGAGTCATCCTTTATAAGATTAGCCCTGACCGCATCCTGCCTGTCCTTCCCAAGATAAGCTATCATATCACATACTCTTACAACACATGCCTCAAGAGTGTATGGCAACAGTCTTTCTATTGCAGATTCATCCACATAACATTCTTCAACCTTCTTGTCAAAACTGTCAAAATCTTCGATTGGAACAGGTCTGTATTCTTTCATTGCAAACTCTCCGTTATGACAAAGAATTCCGTCCAGTGTCTGAAGACTTATATTGCGATTCATAATATCATCAAGCGCTCTCACGCTATGAACATTATGGTTAAAGTATCTCCCCGTGTGCTCTTGCATACATTCGCTAAGATACCTTTCTCCTGCATGTCCAAACGGAGTATGCCCGATGTCATGTCCTAACGCAATCGCTTCAATAAGATCTGTGTTCAAATTAAGGAGTGCTCCTATATTTCTGGAAATACGTGATACCAACTGCACGTGCAAAGCCCTTCTTGATAAGTCATCATTTTTATAAAATGAAAAAACCTGTGTCTTATCAGCATATCTGTTATAATATGGCGTATGCATTATCTTCTCTACATCTCGAACATAAGCAGGACGAAGTAATGTATTCTTATCCCAGTTCTGTTTTCTTCTGATTGCCGTATCATTATCCGTATAGCAGGGATTTATAACATGATCTGCTCTGTCAGCCATAATCCTTTCCTGAAGTTCCTTTGACAATTTAACAAAGTTACTCTTTTTTTCTGTATCTTTTGGCATATTACCTCGCTCCTGTTAATTGTTATTCTTCATAGCCATGTTAATGCTACTTCATATGTGCATTAACAAAATCAAAAACTTTATTATAATATGTATCCGGATCTGCATATCTGCAATCCCCATGCGTTCCACTTGGTATAACAACAAGTTCATGCGATGACGCAACCGCTTCATTCAATTCTCCGGTCATACTCTCTGTAACATAAGTATCCTGTCCGCCCTGTATAAGCAGAATCGGAACTGAGGCCTTCGCAACCTGATTAACGGCACTTGCTTCCTTAAGTGTATAGCCTCCCCATATCTTTGCCACCGGATTAATCATTTCCATTACAGGAAATACCGGCCATTTTTCATGGCGCAGCTTAAATTCCTTCTGCAGCACATCCCACGCACTGGTATAAGCCCCTTCTGAAACAATCGCCTTGATATTACTCTTTATCGGTTCTCCTGAAATCATCAATGCAGCATCTGCCCCCATATCAATGCCATGAATTGCAATATTGGCAGAAGGGTTGTCGGCAATTATCACATCTATCCAATTAATGACATCCAATCTGTCAAGCCAGCCCATGCCTATAAATGATCCTTCACTCTCTCCTGATGCTCGAAGGTCAGGCATCAGAACATTATAATCCATGCTGGCATATTTTTGAGCAATATCATAAACATCCTCCATGTTTCCGTTATATCCGTGTAACAGAACAACCCAGTTGTCACCACCATTATTCACGACAATTTTCCTTGCAACCAGTATATAACCATCATCACTTTCCATGGTTATCTTCTCCGGTTTTGCGGCTATAATCCAATCTTTAGCCGAATCCTTCTCACTGTTCTTATTAGTTATTACAGTCTGAGATATTCTCATATCTTCTAAACTTTTAAGACTTCCATTCCTGCCTCTTATAAGCATATCTCTTGAAAGTAGAAATCCTACAATTCCGGTCACAACGCACACGACAACCGCCAATTTAAATATTGTCCAGATAAATTCAAGAATCCCGCCTACAACATCACCAAAAGATATTCCTTCTTTCCTTATTGGGGCCGGTACGGAATTGTCCACAAAAACATCATCCGACAGATTAATATCGGTTAACGACTTTTTATCTCCTACCGAAGCATTACCATTGTTTGCTTTGGCATTATTCGCTTTATCAACTTCTTTTCCGCCATTGACATGTATATCTACGTGATTTTTTTCTTCACTTTCTTTAACCTTAGTTATATTTGAAGACTTTGCTTTATTATTTTTATTGTCATAAGTTGCCAGTTCTTTTCCGACTCTTTCCTTTTCAGCCTGCTCTTTAACACGTTTATCACGCTCAATCTTTTCCTGCTCCGCCTTCTTTTTCTCAAGTTTTTCCTTCTCCATACGCTCCTTCTCAGTTCGATCTGTCTTTTCCATCGCTGCCTTCTCTTCCTGTTCTTTCCGGATACGTTCCGCTTCTTCCTGCTCTTTCGCTGCTTTTTCTCTCGCCAGTCTTTCTTCCTCCGCTTTCTCTCTCGCTACCTTCTCTTCCTGCTCTTTTCGGATTCGTTCCGCTTCTTCCTGCTCTTTTGCCGCTTTTTCTCTCGCCAGTCTTTCTTCTTCTGCTGCTTTCTCTCTCGCTGCCTTCTCTTCCTGCTCTTTCCGGATTCGTTCCGCTTCTTCCTGCTCTTTTGCCGCTTTTTCTCTCGCCAGTCTTTCTTCTTTTTCTCTCGCTGCCTTTTCTTCCTGCTCTTTTCGGATTCGTTCCGCTTCTTCCTGCTCTTTTGCTGCTTTTTCTCTCGCCGCCTTCTCTTCCTGTTCTTTTCGGATACGCTCCGCTTCTATTTTCTCTCGTTCAAGTTTCTTCTGCTGATTTTTTTCCTTTACGGCTCTATCTCGCTCTTCTTTCTCCTTCGTCTCGATTCGCGAATCAAATCCCATGTCCCTGTTAAGTTGTTCCTGTGCATTCTTTAAAACTTCTTCTAAAGCCTCGTCTGTCGTGTTATTCTTAGCCTCATTCAATTTCTTGCCTGTAACAATTTCACTTTCCACCTTGCCCGTCCTCCCCGGATGCTTATTATTCTCAAGTACACCACCTTCACTTCTTCAAAAGGTGATGGTCATCTCTGTCTGAGATATAAATGGATTCAATATTGATATGACTCTCAATTCATATCATGAAACATACCGATGATACGCCTCACATCCTCAATAGGAATCTGCCCGGGAGCAGAAGCTTCTCCTACAGATGCAAATGTTACTGCTGATCCGAATATCTCTCCTGTCAGCCTGCTTATCATACCCATCTTCCCCATAGACATTGTTATGACCGGACCTAAATCCGGCTCTTTATTTACTTTCAATGTTGCACTTAATAATGCAATAACATCCTCTTCACACGAAGGCATAACAGCAATCTTAGAAATATCTGCCCCTCTCTCGTACATACTCTTCAACCGTTCAACAATCACAGTCTCATCCGGAGTCCTGTTAAAATCATGATTGCTGGCAACTACATATACATTATTATTGTGTGCAGTCCCGCATAATTCTTCCAATACTTCATCTCTCATATATGCTTCCACATCTATAAGGTCTGCATAACCGCTTTCGCACACATACTTACACAATTCAACGTACTCATCAGCCTCTATCGAAGCATTGCCACCTTCTGCTGCAGTTCTTATCGTAAACAGCAGTGCAATATCACCAATATTATCACGAATGGTACCTAAGGCTTCCATCAATTGCACCTTATTCCTGAATGATTCATATATATCAGCCCTAAACTCAATAATATCAGGTTTCTTCGGTACTATCTTTTCTAAAGCCGATAACAATTCCTTATCATCTTTGGCAACAATCGGTACACAAAGTTTCGGCACTCCTTCGCCAATTATGATATTTCTAACTTTAACCGCATGCATATATCCACCGCTCCAAATTTTTCCATAATATAAATAGTATATCACAAATATAACAAAATGGCTATTTTCTTTATTAAATATTAAGAAAATAGCCTTCATAACATATCTTTTAACTCTTTATAACACTATGTATTATTATATTACTTTGTAATTCCGTAATATTTCCTATAATTTTTCATTTCCTTCTTTCCTGATCTATTATTCATATATGATGCAGAATACAACACAAATCCCTGACATCCCGCTGCCTTTTCTTTCTTAATCTGCGAAACTATTATATTTTTCTTCTTTTTCCAATCCTTATCAACCGAATCAGACATACCCGCACGATAAAGTGCAAGCCCTATTATCATTGGTGTATTATTCCTGTCAATTTCCTTCCACTCTTTCAAGCGCTGACTATATAACTTAGTCTTTTTTCCATTCAATAAATAATTATCAGACCAGTATATCTGCGGAACAATATAGTCAATATAACCATCATTGGAAAGCCATGTTTCAAGATCACATCCAATAGATTCCGCATACGATATATTTCCCGCCGGACTTATACCAAACAGAATGTCCTCATCTTTCTCCTTTATTGTCTGATATACCTGTCGTACCATGCTGTTAACATTCTTCTTTCTCTTTTTCACAGACACTTTTGCAAACTGCCCGTTGGACGGATAGAAATAATCATCCATATGTATCCCATCCACATCATAATTCTCAACTATTTCATTGACAATATCAAGGATTCTGTCAACAGACGATTCTTTCCCCGGATTATAGCTTACTCCCATCTTCTTTCTGTAAGGATTAAGCCATGCATGAAATGAAATATCATTCTCATGTGCCGTCTCTATAAGGATCTTCAGCGGATCATAAGAAGGAGCCTTCTTAAACATATACTTACTCCACTTAAGATAATCGCTCGGATAAATGGCATCATTACAAGGTGATACATGAAAAAACACCGTATTAATCTTGTCCTTCTTAAAATTCTGAAACATCTTGCTCGCATTGGCACGAAATACCGCTTCAGACTTATTATAAAGCCCCATATTCTTATAATCCACAAATGCTACCCATACTCCACGCATATCGGTAAGTATCTCAGAGTTACGTACACTTCTTTCCGAAGCTGCATATACAATATCATTCGGCAAAATACAACCAATCAGCATTACAACAATCATACACATGGCTGTTATATGTCTGCCAAATCTTATATAACACTTTTCATTTACACTATTACCTGACTCATTACAATTCAACATATTTAAACCTTCCCTATTATAACTTTCATTGTACGCAAAAATACTTGCGGGTCTTACGCACCTAAAGTGACATTCTATCAATTTTTTTCAGGTGTGTCTATAACTTTTTAACTTTATTGTGAAAAATTGTGAAAAATGTTATTATCCGTTAAGCCAATGCTTTATTAAGTTCATTAAGTACCTTTTTCTTATCGGCACTCCACATCGGTGCAATAAGAGTTCTCTTATCCCCGTCCCCTGTCATTCTGTGTATAACTATGTCATCCGGAAGTATCTCGATACAGTCACGTATCAACTCCACATATTCCTCCATCGACATACATTCAAATGCTCCCGCCCTGTAATCATCAGCAAGATCTGTACCCTCTATCACATGAAGCAATTGAAGTTTTATACCCTGCACTCCGCTATCACCCACATAGCTTACGGTATCTAACATATCCTGCCTGCTTTCTCCGGGCAGACCTAATATAACATGTGTTATTATATCAATATTTCTTTGTTTCAAATTCCTTACAGCCTCATCATAGACGGATAAAGTATATCCTCGCCTTATATACTCCGCACTCCTTATGTGAATTGTCTGAAGTCCAAGCTCTACCCAAACAGGTTTTATTCTGTTTAACTCCGATAAAAGCTCTATTACCTCCTCCGGCAGACAATCCGGTCTGGTTGCAATTGACAGCGCCACCACATCGGGATGTCCTATTGCTTCCATATATAGCTTTCTAAGTCTTTCTACCGGTGCATAAGTATTAGTAAATGCCTGAAAATATGCTATATATTTTCCTTCAAATGCTGTGTGCTCAAGCATCACTCCATCCTGTCCGGTCATCAAAATGTCCTGTTTTGAATTATTATCTGTCCGATTTTCAAGCACGCCTGTCTTAGCTGGCACCATATCTGTTCGTTTCGGCATTTTCCCCGCAACTCTTAACTTTCCTCTTTCAATCTGTTCCGTTACAGGCAATGAAGCATCTTCAGCGAAATCTCCCGATCCGTATCCGGAACAGAATATACATCCTCTTGTATCAAGTTTTCCGTCACGGTTTGGACATGTAAACCCGCCATTAATCGCAAGCTTATATACCTTACACCCAAATCTCTCTCTTAAGTATGAATTCAAGCTTATATAATTCATGTCTGATATTACCTCTCTGCTCTCAAAAAACGCTCCCGGCGTTTTTGCTGCGAAATGCACTTATGTTTTGTTGACATCCTCATCCACACATTCCTGCAATCCTATTTAGATTTTATGCCTATTGATTATACCATAAAATTCTTTTTTTACCTACATATACCATATTTTCTAATGACTTTCTGCATATGATCACATTCTTTTCCGGAAATATATAAAAATTTTTAAATATCCTCTTGACAAGTATGGTACATCGTACTACATTAAGTAAAGTACAACGTACCATACCTATTTGTGATATATATATCGTACTGTGTAACTATTAACAAGTTTTTCAAAATACTCTGATACACGTTTGCAAAAGGAGATGAATATGAAGAAACAATATATGCCAATGTCAGATGAGGAAAAAGAATTCATTAAGAATTACAAAGCCGATGCATATGAAAGACCCTCTGTTACGGCAGACATCGTGGTATTCACATTAGACGATGAGGACGATCTTAATATTCTGTTAATTAAGCGAAATGGCTTTCCGTACAAAGATCACTGGGCAATCCCCGGAGGTTTCCTCGAAGTCGGTAAAGAATCCATCGACGATACCGCAAAACGAGAACTATACGAGGAGACAGGATTAGATATTGATAACATATATCTCAAACAGCTATATACATTTGGCAATCCTGACAGAGATCCGAGAACCCATGTCATATCCGTAGCTTACACGGCACTGATTCCTAAATCACAGCTTACTATCAGTGCAGGTGATGATGCAAGCGATGCAAAGCTCTTTAAAATAAGATATGACGTCAATGGTATGCTCTTCGTCAGTGATGAGGTTACTATCAGCGAAGATAAGCTTGCATTTGATCATGCCACAATAATACGGACCGCAGTCACTCGAATACGCAGCAGAATAGATTATGAGCCGGACGCGTTTAATCTCTTAAAAGATAAGACAGAATTCACAATATACGAATTGAAGCGAATATATGAAAGCATCAAGAATACAGAACTTGATACCGCTAACTTCAGAAAATCATTTACGCGTAACTATGTAAATACCGGTATTGTTACCGATCTTAACCGCAAACGTACGGAAACCGGTAAGAAACCAACGGAACTTTATTCGTATATCGGCAATTAATCTTTAGGTCCTGATCTTAATCGCAAGTACACTCCCGGTGTACTTGAATAATCAAGCATCCTATAATCCGAAGATACTATATCTTCACAACTCTTTACCATATATAATTAAGGAGGACATGTGTTATGAATAAACTTTTAATCGTAGTAGACATGCAGAAGGATTTTGTAACCGGAGTTCTTGGCACTAAAGAAGCACAGGCGATCGTGCCTGCCATGATAGATTATATCCAGAACTTTGACGGAAAGATCATATTTACAAGAGATACACACGATGAGAATTATCTCAACACTCAGGAAGGCCAAAAACTGCCCGTCGTTCATTGTATAAAAGGAACTGACGGATGGGAGATTATTTCGGAGCTGCAACCTTTTATTAAGGATAATGATGTATATGACAAACCAACCTTTGGAAGTCTGGCACTTGCTGATGCCTTAAGAAATAATGTATACTCAGAGATTCAGCTTTGCGGAGTATGCACCGGCATATGCGTTATCAGCAACGCAATGCTGGCAAAAGCAGCACAACCGGACACACCGGTGAAAGTATTATCAAAGCTATGTGCCTGCGTAACACCTGAAAGTCACAATACCGCACTCGAAGCTATGAAAACCTGTCAGATAGATATCATTTAAGGAGGATTATCCTATGAAACTTAAACCAATCATTGTAAGTTTATTAGAAACTGACCTTTACAAATTTTCAATGGGGCAGGCAATATACCATCAGTTCCCCGGATACAAGACCACCTGGACATTCAAATGTCGAAACACGGATGTACATTTTACCGATGAAATGGTAGAAGAGATCAGGGAGCAGATCAAGTCTTACTGCAACCTTACATTTACAGAGGAGGAACTTGAATATATCGATAATATAAAATGGATGAAGGGTTCTTATGTAGATTTCCTTCGTCTTTGGAGACCTCGCTACGAAGACTTTGAAATCACTAACAATGCCGAATGCGGACTTTTTATCGAGACCAAAGGCACATGGCTCAATACTTCAATGTACGAGATACCTACCCTTGCCATAGTTAACGAAGTCTACTTCAGGATGCAATACAACTATGATGAACTTATAGAAAGCTTTAAAGAACGTCTGGATGAAAAGTATGATAATCTGAAAAATGGTCACTGGTATGCTGGTACATTTTCAGAGTTTGGTCTGCGACGCCGTTTATCTGCCGAATCACAGGAACTTGCCGTACAGAAACTATCACATCTTAACGATACTAACCACAGTGCTTCTATCTTTATTGGCACAAGTAATGTATATCTGGCAAAGAAATTCGGTGTGCTTCCTGTCGGTACAATGGCACACGAATGGATCATGTGTGTAGGCCAGGGCAATCATAAACACAACCCCGCTTATTCCAACTGGTATGCATTGGATGCATGGATTAAAGAATACGGAATCCTTAACGGTACCGCCCTTACTGACGCAATCACAACCGACTGTTTCTTAAAAGACTTTCAGCTTACCTATGCAACTCTTTTCTCCGGCGTACGGCACGATTCAGGCGACCCGATAGAATGGGGTGAAAAGATGATAAAGCATTATGAAGACCTCGGCATAGATCCAAAACTTAAGACTCTGCTCTTCTCTGACAATCTTAATTTCGAAAGAGCTGATAAGATATTCAGACATTTTAGCGGAAGAATTAAAGTAGCATTTGGTATCGGAACATATATTTCCAACGATACCTGTGTTCCACCACTTAACATTGTCATGAAGACAACAATGTGCAATGGTCAGGATGTGGCTAAGATTTCCGACACTCCGGGTAAAGGAATGTGCAAAAACCCCGAATATGTTGAATATCTTCAAAGATGTATTGATTGGAGAATGTCACACGAGTAAACATGATAATTTCAAGAACGCCGGAAACGTTCTTGCTACGGAATGTGCTTAGGCTTCACTGACATTTTCATCTGCACATTCCTGCAATCTACCGGATGGCTTTTATCTTAGCCTAAGCTTGGACTCCCATCGAGCCATATATGTTTCTATACTCACCACTTATAGAAGTGGGAGTCTTATCAGACGGAATATAATATAAAAAGATAGCTGTATTAAACACCTTCGAGTGAATAATAATATAAACAACAATAGTTTAAGTAAAGGAGATGATTAAATGTTTGATGCAGCAAAGGAAAAAGAACATATAATCAATTGGATACGTGAGTGGTTTGCCGAAAATGGTCCGAGTGCCAATGCCGTTGTCGGTATATCCGGCGGTAAAGACTCTACCATTGTAGCAGCATTGCTTGCCGAAGCACTTGGTCGTGAAAGAGTTTATGGAATTCTAATGCCACAGGATGTACAGCCTGACCTTGAAGATGCAAAGAAAGTCGTAAAGACTCTCGGCATAAATACAATGATGATAAATGTGGGTGAACCAATTAAGAAACTAAAAGAACAGTTGCTTGCCGCAGTTAATCCTTTAGATGATGTAAACAATTACCAGGAATCAGTTAATTCTTCCGTAGGAAAACACTTTACAGAATTGTCTTCTGATACAGTAATCAACATTCCACCAAGAATCAGAATGACTACACTTTACGCAGTAGCGGCTTCCCTTCCCGAAGGCGGACGCGTTGCAAACACATGCAACCGTTCCGAAGATTATATCGGCTATAGCACCAAATATGGTGATGCCGCCGGCGACTTCTCTCCTATCTCCGACTACCTCGTAACAGAAGTAAAACAGATTGGACATCAGATAGAAGCACTGTCACCAATATCAGAACTTATCGAAAAAACTCCATCCGACGGACTATGTGGATACAGTGATGAAGATAAAATTGGCTTTACCTACGCAACTCTCGACAAATATGTTACAACAGGAATTTGCGAAGCCAGCGAGGTTAAAGCCAAAATCGACAGAATGCATTTATTAAACCTTCATAAAATGAAAACTATTCCTATGTGCAAAAAAATATCCGAACAAGATAAATAAATATAAAGTAGATCGAACCTGTTCGAGTCCGTATCCCGACATATAACACTAAAGAATTGAACTTAACACTTCTTTTCTTCAACGTGCGCGAGAGGGCGCACGATGTCCTGCGGACATCGGTTCTGCGCCGACCGAAGTGGAACGTAGATCGAACCCGTTCGAGTCCGAACCGGACTCGAACAAAGAAAAAGACAGGACACATTGTCCTGTCTATTTCTTTCTTCAACGTGCGCGAGAGGATTCGAACCCCCGACACCTTGGTCCGTAGCCAAGTGCTCTATCCAGCTGAGCTACGCACACGCATTATATATCAATCTCAAAGAGATTGCTTAGCAATTATATAATATAACAATAACTGTTTATCAAATAATGCCGGCGACCGGAATCGAACCGGTACGGGAGTATAAGTCCCGCAGGATTTTAAGTCCTGTGCGTCTGCCAGTTCCGCCACGCCGGCATATTTATCAGCTATTTCAGCCGATAAATAATGGAACCTACAGGGCTCGAACCTGTGACCCTCTGCTTGTAAGGCAGATGCTCTCCCAGCTGAGCTAAGATTCCATATTTAACATATTAAATTAAATTCAGCCGACGTCTTGACCTCTTATATCACGATATCAACTGAATAACGACCCGGATGGGACCTTTCCTTCAGCCGACGTCTTGACCTCTTATATCACGATATCAACTGAATAACGACCCGGATGGGACTCGAACCCACGACCTCCGCCGTGACAGGGCGGCGCTCTAACCAACTGAGCCACCAGGCCATATAATCATTATATAAAAATTATAGCATAAACTATCTAAAATGTAAAAGAAAATTTAATATTTAATTTTAAAATGGACCATCGGGGACTCGAACCCAGGACCGACCGGTTATGAGCCGGTTGCTCTAACCAACTGAGCTAATGGTCCATAAAGCCGATAGGGGGACTCGAACCCTCAACCTGCTGATTACAAATCAGCTGCTCTGCCAATTGAGCCAT
>CAJOLO010000021.1 GCA_905235345.1 uncultured Lachnospiraceae bacterium | reverse complement strand
TGAACTGTGCCTTCGGGATTGACAAAGTAGTGGTATAAAGCCTCATCAATTCTGTAATAAGACTTTGCATAAAGAAATGCCAGATAGCAGAAGAAGATATCCTCGTATCTTATCTGTTCCGGACAGAATATATCATTATCTATAAGAAATGATTTCTTAAATACCTTGCTCCAGAGTGCAGTTATGCCAATCTGGTCTCCTATGAATTTCGCACGAACGTCAGGCTTTGTCAGATCCAGATACCCGTTATCTCCGAGCCGTTTGACCGGTGTGCTGTGTTTTTCATCTCTTGCAAGATCCCAGCGGCACTCCACGAAATCACAGTCGTATTTCTCTATGGCAGATACCATCTTTTCGAACATGGTAGTATCTACCCAGTCATCAGAATCCACATATCCTATGTAGGGAGCGGAGGCATATTCAAGAGCCACATTTCTTGCCGTACCCTGCCGGCGGTTCTCGGTGAAGTTGATGACTATTATATTATCAGGGTATTGCTTCTCTAAGGAGGTCAGTTTGTCCAGGGTGCCGTCGGTTGATGCATCATTTACAAATATAAGTTCCATATTCTCAAAGCCAAGAGTCTGATTTTTCAGACTGTTGAAGCATCGGTCTAAGTATTGTTCTACATTATAGCATGGAATTATAATGCTGATAAGTTTGTTCATTGTCTAAACCTCCTGTGGAAGTACTGATTAAAGAGTAGATGCAATCGTTAAATTATATAACTGATTACAATATAACATGAAAGAAATTAGAAGGCAATGGGGAGGATGATTTCATAGATATTTTATAAAAAATTACGCATATTTTCTAACATTTGACAGATACTACATACAGAAAGTGCCATTAAGAACAATGCAGTAATATGAGGTTGATATAAATAATGTTATCAAGGTATCGGTATTATATATAAGCATTGAGGTTAATAAAGTATGGCAAGTATCTTAAAATGGAGGAAGTTATGTATGAAAGCAACAGGAATTGTAAGAAGAATTGACGAATTGGGCAGAATCGTTGTACCCAAGGAGATAAGACGTACACTTCGCATAAGAGAAGGCGACCCTTTGGAGATTTTTACCGATAAAGACGGTGAGATTATATTGAAGAAGTACTCTCCGATAGGAGAACTATCTATATTTGCCCAGGAATACGTGGATGCCACGGCACAGATACTTGGCTGTCCGGTCTGCGTGACGGACCGGGATCAGATCATTGCAGTTGCCGGTATGCCGAAGAAGAATCTTCTTGGTAAGCCGCTTCACAAGGAGCTGTTTGATGCAATTAATGACCGAGAGGCAATAATGGCCAGAAAGGGTGAGAAGAAATATATTCAGATCACCGGAGAAAATGATGATGTGTACGAGGGAGAGATAGTGCAGACCATCATATGTGAGGGGGATGCCATAGGCTCAGTCATCATATTGAATAAGGATGCAAAGAATCCTCTGACGGAGACGGAGAGAAAGGCTGCAGTGATAGCGGCTAATTTTCTTGGAAAACAGATGGAAGGGTAGAAGCATGCTGATGACTTATTATTTTAGGCGAAGAGTCGTTAACTGACATAAAAAACAAGGAAAATCAATGGTTTTGACAAATTACAAAGCACAAAAGAGATAAAAAATCCATAGTGAAAATAAACAAAAAAATATTGGAATATATGTCGCAAATGTACAAAATGGTAATGCAAAATGAATATATTTTAGTAAGAAAATGCTTGAAAAATTCTACTAATTTGTACAAAAAAGCGGATAATATGCCTATTTGCTTGACAAATAAACGACAAACGAGTATAACTACTTTAGGACTTGCCTACGCAGGCAAGAATTTCCAAGCAAATACTATATAAAGAGGAGGAACTATTCCTATGAACAAAGCAGAGTTAGTAGCAGCTATGGCTGAGAAGACTGAATTATCTAAAAAAGACGCAGAGAAGGCATTGAAGGCTTTCACAGATGTTGTAGCAGCAGAGTTAACAAAGGGTGAGAAGATTCAGTTAGTTGGTTTCGGTACTTTTGAGGTAGTTGAGAGACCTGCAAGAGAGGGTAGAAATCCTAAGACTGGTAAGTCTATGAAGATTCCTGCATCTAAGGCTCCTAAGTTCAAGGCTGGTAAGGCACTTAAGGATTCTGTTAACAAGTAATTTGAGATTATAATAATTTTATTTTACAAGAGGCTGTTGCGCAAGCGGCAGCCTCTTTCGTGGTTCGCCCAAAGAGACTTTACGTTACCTCTGCATGTAAGATTGATGAGGTGAGATTAGAAGAGAAGACTGATAAGGAGGTGGGCAAGTGAGATTAGATAAATATTTAAAGGTATCACGCCTTATAAAGCGAAGAACGGTGGCAAATGAGGCTTGCGATGCAGGGCGTGTAATGGTTAACGGAAAAGTAGCAAAGGCGTCGGTGGATGTCAAGGTTGGGGACAGAATAGATATAGAATTTGGTAATAAGAATGTTGCGGTTGAGGTAACCCGTATAGCAGACTCCACAAAGAAAGATGATGCGAAGGACATGTATATATATCTGTAAACAGGTTGAGAATTTCGGAATTTATGAAGTATGTGATGCGGATGTCAGAAGAGATTAAGTACATTCCGCAGCAGGATAGCATGAGACAATCTTTAATTACTTAGGTATGTTTGCCGAACTTGTTTCATACACTTAATTAAAGCAACGCATTTTAGCTTTAGGAGGCAATGTATGGAAGAGGTTCGGACCAATATCAAATCCCACAGAATAACTCTGAATAACAGGGGCGCAGGTGTGATTACCGGAGTAAACGCAGTCATATCCTTCGATCCCAATGAAATACTGTTGGAAACAGAGCAGGGGATGCTGCTCATTAAGGGCACGGAACTTAATGTGACAAAGCTCACTTTGGAAAAAGGCGAGGTTGAGACCAACGGGAGGGTTGATTCATTTACTTACTCAGATATAAAACCGGGCATCAAGGAAGAGAATTCAATATTTAACAGGCTGTTTAAGTAGGTGAACTATGGCAGATCTGATATATGATGAGATGACGCTTTTTGCAATCTGTATGCTGTTAGGTGCCATACTTGCCATGGTGTATGATATTATACGCATTTTTCGACTGCTTGTACCGCATGCGGATATATTCGTGGATATTGAGGATCTTGTGTTTTGGATATTTACTGCCTGGATGGTATTCAGAACACTGGTGATATATAATCAGGGTGCGTTAAGAGCCTATGCATTCCTGGGAATGTTTCTGGGCGTGATATTGTATTCGCTTACATTTTCGAAGTTATTGATGTTTATCGTGCGTAGAATGGTACCCTATTGGAGGGGGTTTTTCGGTCTTTTGACAAAACCCTTTAGGATTTTAGGACATTTTGTCAGAAAAACATTGAAAAATATGGCGGCAGAGGTTAAAATAGCCATTAAGGGAAGGTAATCGTATATAAGTCTGTATATGATATAGGAGTGATATAGTTGAGTAAAGGACGCAAGAGAAAAAGAAAGAATAGAAAGCATGAAAAAGGTTCGTCTGCAATTATGTTCATTGTGGTGATATTCTGTGCCGTAATGGGTGTGAAGACATTTTCTCTACATCAGGAAAGCAGGGAACTGACAAAGAAGCAGGAAGCATTGGCAGTTCGTATGGACAGTGAAGAGAAACGTAAGGCTGAATTAGAGGAACTCGAGAAATATATGCAGACCAAGAAATACATGGAGGAGGTTGCAAAGTCCAAGCTCGGGCTGGTGTATCCGAACGAGATATTGATACAGCCGGAGAACAAGTGATGGGTTGTGACCGTTATTATTTACCGCACATAAACCGCAAGTGTGTTTTGTCAATTTGCAAGTGACTTTTGCAGAATAATAATTCGATGGATCATTATCGGATTTTGTATGTTAGCATGTGGATTTTGCGTTTTTTATACGATTAATAAAATATAATACGACAGGGTTAGTCGTGATATAATGCTATGATTATCCCGCTGCCAGAGATATTGAATATTATCTGACATATGTGTTTATCGTTCAATGTCATAAGATAAGCTGACATTACAGCAGATATATGCAGATCAATCTTCAATATACCGGATACATTAATATATGGCAGGTGGGAGGTATGTCGTATGCGATATCGATTTAAAGAGATAGGGATACATATCCTGGCATTTATGGTGGCAAGATGCAGCCTGCTGGGAATGTATCCTTTTGTTGTGCCGTTCTTTATGGCGGCTTATCTTAAGGATTTCAGTTCTATAAGCCTGTTCGTGGCACTTTTGTTCGGGGTGATGAGTCATTTTGAAGGACAGGAGGTACTAAGATACGGTTTGATACTGTTATTTCTTCTGATCATGCTTAACAGGAGTGACAGGAAGAAGATATTTACCGGAAACCTTCAGATTGCACTGGCTTCCGGTATGGTGCTTTGGAGTATAAGTATGCCCTTTGAATATCTGGTGACAGGAAGGGTAATATCGCTGTTATACGCATTTCTTGAGGGAGTTATTGCATGCTGCATGACACTTGTATTTGAGCAGGGGTTTGCGGCATTGCGTGTGGGGACAGGCAGGATGTTTGCGGATAACAAGAGATTTATTGGTATATTCACACTTATGACAACCGGACTTTTTGGGTGCCCCGGTATACATGAGCCGGTGCCGGTGCCATATGTCATTGCGGGTTATCTGCTGTTATATAATGCATATCGCTTTGACGGGGGAGTGGGAATAGCAACCGGAAGTCTGTGCGGTGTGGTGCTTTCACTGTGGTCGGGACGTATTGCCTATCTCGCGGTAATGATAGCTATAGCGGGTCTTATTGTCATTCTCAAGGAGGTTGGCAAGCCGGGAGTTTTACTTGCTTATGTGGGTGGCATTATGCTGCTTGGCGCAACCTATGAGCGAAGTCTTCTCGACAGCAATATGCTTAGAGGGTGCGTTATTGTGGCAGCGGCATTTCTTTTAACGCCTAAGAAGTGGATAAAACGTGTGGCAACAAGGGATGCGGAGGTTACGGGAACGTCTCAGGATATTCTTGTACAGGAGGCTACGAGAAGACAGATTGAGAGTTTTGGACAAGCATTTATTGCCATGGAGAAAATGTTGTCTGCTAACGAGCAGGAGTGGGAAGACCATATACCGACAGGGCTTTCCAATATGTATTTAAGCGGTGACGGAATATCGCTGCTTAACGCGGTGGAGGCGGAGAATGGCAGACTTAATGAATTGAGGCGTAATTTTATAAGACAGCTTAAACAGGTGGGCGAGATTATCAAGGGATTTCAAGGTGAGATTCTTGAAGAAGCATATCCGGTCGAGAACTTTGACGGCAGGATAACGGAACGCATGGAAAGAAGAGGGGTTTCGGTATCCAAAGCCGTATGTCTCCGGGATAAGGATAAGCGTATCCATGTATATATAAGATGCCGGATATTATCTGACAGGATCGTATCAGGCAGGATGCTGGCAAGAACCGTAGGGAATGTAGTGAGAAGAACCGTAAAATGCGTTGACAGATCCGAAGATCTGGTAGGCAGGGAGGAGAGCATATTCTATTTCGTTGAAGAGGGACATTATTACCTCACAACAGGACTGATGAGGAGAAACCGGCAGGGAGAGCTTATGTGCGGCGATAATTTTTCAATCTCCATGCTTAATAACGAGAAGGCATACTGCATGATATCCGATGGAATGGGAAGCGGAGAAAATGCATATATAAAGAGCAGGCAGATAATGGACCTTTTAGAACAGCTGTTAACCGCCGGATTTGGACGGAAGCTGGCGGTGGAGCTGCTTAACTCGTTTATAAGTTTTGTGACTGACGGCAGCGGGAGTTCCAGCCTTGACATAACGGTCTTTGACTTATATACGGGGAATGCGGATTTCGTAAAGCTTGGGGCGTCGACAACATTTATACGCCATGAAGGGAAGGTTGAATATATCAGGTCGAATACTTTACCGGTGGGAGTGCTGGAGGAAATTGAATTTGACACCTGTACAAGAAAGCTATATCATGGAGATATTGTAGTTATGATAAGCGATGGCGTGATAGACGGTCTGCCGGTTGACGATCGTGAGGATTATCTGGCACGATTGATAGCAGATAATGATACTGAGAATATGCAAAAGCTTGCCCAGATCATTATGGACAATGTTGAGAGCGTGCAGGGAGGAAGACTTCGGGATGACAGCACAGTGATGGCGATAGGTGTATGGGAAAGATAGGCAGGGAGGATTTCGGGCGATATACCGTAAGTACTCCTGTGGCACATTTGAAGAGAAGAGGTGCTGTCAGGACGGAAGATATGCATGAGAAACGATACGAGGACGTAAGATGTGCCTGAGAAACGATATGAGGACAGAACATATGCATGAGAAACGATATGAGGACAGAACATATGCCTGAGAAACGATATGAGGACAGAACATATGCCTGAGAAACCGTATGAGGACGTAAGATGTGCCTGAGAAACGATATGAAGACAGAAGATATGCATGAGAAACAGTATGAGGATGAAAGATATGCTTGATAAAGTGAGAAAATATATAGAAGATAATAAGATGTTGAATAAGGGTGATAAAGTGGTGGTCGGTGTGTCCGGCGGGGCGGATTCGACAGCACTTTTAGAGCTCCTTTTTCTTCTGCGTGAGGAATACGGATTGTCACTTTATGTTGTGCATATAAACCATGGGATACGCCCTGAGGCATCAGAGGATGCGGAGTATGTAAGAGAACTTTGTGAGGAGAGGAAGCTTCCGTTTTATCTGTTTGAGGAGGACATCCCGGCTATGGCAGAGAGGGAGCATCTTTCCGAGGAAGAGGCGGGAAGATATTTCAGATATCGGTGTTTTTATAAAGTGATGTGTGAGAATGGAGCAGATAAGCTTGCTGTGGCGCATCACATGGATGATCAGGCAGAGACGGTACTGTTTCACCTGGCCAGAGGAACTGATCTTGCGGGATTGGCGGGGATGCAGCCGGTATCGGGGATGCCGGTTGAACTGTATGCCGGGGAAGCGTATGATTTTACGTGTCATGAGTTAAATAAGAACCTGACTTTAATCCGGCGGCCGGGAAATGACGGTTTGGTTAAGTCAGCTCCGGAGATGGATGTATGTGATAAAGCTAATGACAGTATCAGGATAATAAGACCGCTGCTTGGCATAAGAAGGCAGGAAATCACAAAATGGCTGGAAAATCGTGGTATGAGCTGGCAGGAGGATGCGACGAACGGTGATGATAATTATGCAAGAAACAGAATCAGAAACCGCGTCATAAAAGATCTGTCTGCGGTAAATGAGAAGGCATCGGAGCATATTGCGGAATTTGCCGGACGTGCAGCGGAATATGATGGGTATATCCGAAGACAGGCACTCTCATTTATTGAAAGTGAGGCTGTATTATTAAATGGCAGCGGCGAAAATATCCGGTTTAGAGACGGCATGCTCATGGACAGCTTGAATGTGGATGGGTCGGATAAAGGCAACTTGATGTATAAAGAGAATCTATCGGGCATACATGGAATTAAGGTTAAACGTGAGCAGCTGCTTTCAAAGGACAGAGTATTGTCAGACAGGGTGCTTTATGAAATGCTTATAATGATGGCGGGAGCAAAAAAAGACATAACAAGGGAACATGTTGATGCTTTATATGACCTGCTTTCAAAGCAGAGCGGCAGAGAGCTTAATCTGCCGTACAAGGTAAGAGCCGTGATTTCCTATGACTGGCTTATACTTGAAATGGCAGGGGTTACGGCGGAAAACGGTGTCGGCATAGCAGACGGAGTAGAGATTGATATAAATGATTTGAAATATCAGGACAATATAAGTATAAAAATCTCTGATACGGAAAAAATTGTATTGAGATTAATTGATATTCAGGCAGATGATGAGAGTTTTATCAATAAAATGAAAAAGTTTTTCGGAAAAGAAGAAAAAAACTATACTAAATACTTTGATTGTGATACAATAGACAATACGTTGTATATTCGCTACCCTGTCTCCGGCGACTATTTAATATGTGACAGAGACGGACATAGCAAGAAACTTTCAAAACATTTTAAGGATGTAAAGCTTCCGGCTGATGAGAGAAAGACCAAGAGTTTGCTTGCCTGCGGTTCGGAGGTGTTGTGGGTACTCGGAGACAGAAGATGTGAGGCTCATCTGGTCACCCGGAATACGACAGAGGTTTTGGAGGTGGAATATATCTCAGAGGGAGACGCCCAACATTTCTAAGCAATGTGCAGGTGGGGCGGGAAAGTCTAGAATATATTGCAATAAATACAAAGGAGAGCGCTATGGAAGATTATCATATCGTTGAATTGATCTCAGAGGAAGAGCTTAAAGTAAGGATTAGCGAACTTGCCGAACAGCTTAACAAAGATTATGCCGGGAAGGAGCTTCATCTTGTTGTTATATTGAAGGGAAGCGTGTTCTTTGCCTGTGAACTGGCAAAGCAGTTAACTATGCCGGTCACTATGGATTTTATGGCAGTTTCATCTTATGGAGACGGAATGGTCTCAGCCGGAGATATTACGGTTAAGAAGGAACTTGACGAGGATATATATGATAAGGATGTGCTTATTGTTGAGGATGTTCTTGACTCGGGAGTAACTTTATATAATCTGGGAATTCTTCTTAAGGCGAGAATGCCTCAGTCACTTAAGATAATAACCTTGCTTGACAAGAAGGATAATCATGAAGCGGGTATAAAGGCTGATTATGTTGGATTTGAAATCCCCGATAAATTTGTTGTAGGATATGGACTTGACTATTCACAAAAGCACAGAAATCTCCCTTATGTGGGTGAGATTGTGATAGAGCAGTAAAGGAGATATATATAAATGAACAAGAATATGAAAAGGAGTCTTATCTCCTATTTGGTGTTGTTTCTGATCATCTTTGGAGTTCTGACACTTATTCAGGGTAATAGTAAGAATGTCGATTTAAGCTACACAGAAACTTCTTTTGAAGAAGATATGAGAGCCGGGAATATCAGGAATGTTTATGTACAGCAGAATGCAGAGGTTCCTACAGGTACGGTCGAGATAACCCTGAAAGATAGAAGGAATGTAAGATTTTACGTTACAGATGTTAATGATTTTAAGAATTTATATAATGAGATTGTTGAATCCGAGAATCTTAATGTTGATTTTGAGATGAGTGATGTTGTGCGGCCGAGTCTGATAGAACGTATCTTGCCGTATCTGCTCGGTATGCTTGCGATCATCATTGTGATCATGATGACAGCGGGAGCCCAGGGTGCCGGCGGCGGTGGCGGTTCTATGATGAACTTTGGAAGAAGCCGTGCACAGATGACGTCCGAGGCTGATAATAAGATGACCTTTGATGATGTGGCAGGGCTTAGGGAAGAGAAGGAGGATCTGGCAGAGGTTGTGGATTTCCTCAAAAATCCTTCAAAATATGTTGAACTTGGTGCAAGAATTCCTAAGGGAATAATTCTTGTGGGACCTCCGGGAACAGGTAAGACATTGCTTGCCAAGGCCGTTGCCGGAGAGGCGAAGGTGCCGTTTTTCTCTATATCAGGATCTGACTTTGTAGAGATGTTTGTCGGTGTCGGTGCATCACGTGTGAGAGATTTGTTTGCAGAGGCTAAGAAGAATGCGCCATGTATTGTATTTATAGACGAGATTGATGCAGTGGCAAGGCGGAGAGGTTCAGGTCTTGGCGGTGGTCATGATGAAAGGGAGCAGACCCTTAATCAGATGCTTGTTGAGATGGATGGTTTCAATGTCAATGAGGGTATCATTGTTATGGCGGCAACTAACCGTGTCGATATCCTTGATCCCGCAATATTGCGTCCGGGACGTTTTGACAGAAAGATAGCTGTTACCAGACCTGATGTTCAGGGAAGAGAAGATATATTGAAGGTTCATACAAGGAATAAGAAGCTTGCCGAGGATGTTGATCTTCGTGAGATTGCAAGAACGACAGCCGGTTTTGCGGGAGCAGACCTTGAAAACCTTATGAATGAATCAGCAATCAATGCAGCAAAGAACAGCCGTCAGTTTATTATTAAGTCAGATATAGATAAGGCATTTATCAAGGTGGGTATCGGTACTGAGAGAAAATCACGTCTCGTTCCTGAGAAAGAGCGCAGAATCACGGCATATCATGAGTCGGGACACGCAATACTGTTCCATTTGCTGGAAGGTGTCGGTCCTGTATATACGGTATCCATTATCCCTACAGGAGAAGGTGCTGCCGGTTATACAATGCCGCTTCCGGAGAATGATAATGTATTCAATACAAAGGGCAAGATACTTCAGGATATAAAGGTAAGTCTTGGCGGACGTATTGCTGAGGAGATGATAATGGACGATATCACAACAGGTGCATCCCAGGATATCAAGCAGGCAACAGCAGCAGCACGTGCCATGGTCGTTAAGTACGGTATGTCTGAGGAACTTGGACTTATCAATTATGAGACAGATAATGAGGAAGAGACATTTGTCGGACGTGATATCGGACACCAGAGGATGCTTGGTGAAGCAACGGCGTCAGCTATTGACAAAGAGGTTAAGCGTATTATTGATGAGTGTTATGCTGAAGCACGTCATATCTTAGAGGAGCATGTAGATGTTCTTCATAAATGTGCTGAGCGTCTTCTTGAGAAGGAGAGAATCGACAGAGAGGAATTCGAATCGTTGTTTGTGTAATTGTGGATTCAAGTATGTTTCATGCGTTACTGATGTGTAATGTGAATCAATTCTGACGATATTTCTATCTGATAGCTTTCGGGTATCGAAGGATGAAGAGTTAAAAGCGTTTACTGTATTTTGGCATGTAAGCGCTTTTTTTGCTTAGCCGGAGAAATCTCCTGTCCTCTGTCAATCAATAGCATTAACAATTGCACAGTAAATTGTGTGAAAACATACAAAATACACAAAAAGTTGTGCTGTGATTACCCTGTCACCACATTTTGTTGTAAAAAGCACAAGTTGGAGAAAGATAATAAGACAATATAGACAAAAACAAGCCTTTTTTGAGAACACCAAACAAGGTCATTTGACTAATTGCACAAAAGAAATTCAAAAAAAAATGATTGTTTGTGAACACTTTCGGACAAAAATACATATAATAATACTTGTAACCCCCCCAATACATTATATAGTTTTTTTGCTACACCCCATAAGTAACAAAAAAATACCTTCTCCAGAAAAGGACAGTCGATCGGAAATGGCTGTCCTTTTCGCATTGTATGAATAATATGCGTAAAGCTTCCGGCAGATTTACTGTGTACAATCGGAGCGGGCCGGTAATCATATCTGTACCGGATTTCATAAACTATCTTGATATATCCCTGATAATAAGTTACAATATTAATAAGCATTTCCCGGGAGGTTTTGATATATAATGGGTTATTCATTTAGAAGCTTTACAAAAGCACAGAAGATTCAGACATATGTTTTTCAGAATAAACCTGCAATCTGTCCCGAAGCCCTTTTTGCAGACGGTACGGGCGATTACAGGATTCCGGCAGAACCTATGCCAGGGGATTCCATCACACTCAAATTCCGCACTGCCAAGAGTAATGTTGATCATGTCTATCTTGTCTGTGACGGCGACAGGTTTGAGATGAAGGTGGGCGAGACAGACACATCATTCGATTATTATGAGACGGTACTTCCTCCTGTCACGAAAGAATATGTAGAGTATTATTATGAGATTATCTCAGGTAATACTGTGTGTTATTATAACAAGATCGGGGTGCAGACTGAGGTTAATCCGAATTATAACTTTTCAATCATGCCGGGCTTTAAAACTCCTGATTGGGCTAAGGGTGCTGTAATGTACCAGATTTATGTGGATCGTTTCTGTAACGGTGATCAAAGTAATGATGTATTAGATAATGAATATTTCTATATAGGAGATTTTTCGATACAGGTAAAGGATTGGAAGAAATATCCTGATGCGATGGATGTAAGATGTTTTTACGGCGGTGACCTGCAGGGGGTTATGAATAAGCTGGATTATCTTCAGGATTTGGGAGTAGAGGTGCTTTACTTAAATCCTATCTTTGTGTCTCCGTCAAATCACAAGTACGACATTCAGGATTATGACTATATCGATCCGCATTTTGGATGCATTGTGAAGGATGATGGTAAGGTACTTGAGAATGGCGACAGGATAAATAAGAACTCTACCCGGTATATTGATCGTGTGACTAATAAGGAGAATCTTGAGGCAAGTAATGAATTGTTTATACGGCTTGTTGAAGAGATCCATAAAAGGGGTATGAAGATCATTCTCGACGGAGTCTTTAACCATTGCGGTTCGTTTAATAAATGGTTGGACAGAGAACTTATATACGAAGGACAGGAAGGCTACGAGCCGGGTGCCTATCCGTCGGCGGATAGTCCTTATAGGAGCTTTTTCAGGTTCTATGATGAACATGCATGGCCGTATAACGGAAGCTATGACGGCTGGTGGGGACACGATACGTTGCCAAAGCTTAATTATGAGGAATCAGATGAGCTTTACAAATATATATTACAGATAGCTAAGAAATGGGTATCGCCTCCTTTTAATGCGGATGGATGGCGTCTCGATGTGGCTGCGGATTTAGGCCATTCCGAGGAATTCAATCATCATTTTTGGAGAGATTTCAGACGTGTGGTTAAGGAGGCTAATCCTAATGCGATAATTCTTGCAGAGCACTATGGTGATCCGCATAGCTGGCTTACCGGTGACCAGTGGGATACAGTCATGAATTATGATGCATTTATGGAGCCGATCACGTGGTTTTTAACAGGAGTGGAGAAGCATTCAGATGAATTCCGAGGGGATCTTCTCGGTAATCATGATGTATTTATAGGTTCACTCCGTCATCATATGAGTCGTTTTCACCAGCAGTCCCTTGAGGTTTCAATGAATGAACTTTCAAACCATGATCATTCAAGATTCCTTACAAGAACTAACAGGCGTGTTGGAAGAACCCATACATTGGGACCTGAAGCGGCTAATGAGAATGTTAATAAAGGAGTGTTTCGTGAGGCTGTTGTATTTCAGATGACATGGCCCGGAGCTCCAACCATTTATTACGGAGACGAGGCGGGACTTTGCGGATGGACAGATCCGGATAACCGTCGCACATATCCTTGGGGGCAGGAAGACAGGGATCTTATACTGTTCCATAGGGATATAATAAAGATTCATAAGGAGAACGATGTATTAAAGCGCGGATCTGTTATGTTCATATACGGTGCACATAAAGTGATCGCCTATGGGCGTTTTAACAGACATGACAAGATCGTAGTCGTGCTTAACAACAATTATGAGGAGGTACAGCTTGCACTTGATGTTGCAAGATTAGGCATCCTGGATGGGACAACAATGAGACAGCTTATTCTAACGACTGAAGAGTCATACATTATGGAGCCTAAGTTATATAAGGTGGAAGGGAGTCAGCTTCACATTTCCGTGCCTAAGATTTCTCCTAAGATTTCTGCGGTGGTGTTGAAGGCAGAGTGATTGATACGATCAAAGCTTTTACTCTCCAGTGACAGCTGATCTGATTTTTTGGGATGTGAAAAAGTTTGAAAACGAAACGTAGTGGGTAGAGAAACATTTTATGGCAACACAAACAAGCCATCATGAGGTGGCTTAAAAATTAATATAGACACGACACCTAATCAGGATACTGTAACGGATTCATCTTTTATAGTATATCCTCGTTGTTTGAGCAGACTAAGTGCCTGTAAAACAGTAAGCTCTTTTGATTTGTTCACAGGATGTGATTCAAGAAAACCATCCGGCGTATATGGCGTCAGATCTGATAGTATGTGCCAGATAGCGGTCAGGAACATACGACAGATGGCGATTATGGCTTTCTTATGACCACGACGTGCTTTTATACGTCTGTAACGTTCTGTAAATTCAGGATGTTTCTTGGAATGGATAATAGCATTTGCAATTTGTACCAGAACTGGTTTAAAATAAGAACCGGCACGGGAAATCCTAGTGGATTTGATTTTTTTGTTGCTTTGGTCATTGCGGGGACAGCATCCTGCCCAGGAAACAAGGTGTTTGGCTGTGGGGAAGACAGACATATCGCCGCCGATTTCTGAAAGCACTTGAATAGCGGTCAAGGGATTTTTATCAAATCCGGGAACTGTTCTAATTAAATTTAAAGCAGCTTCGTACTTATCACTGAGACGAAAGATTTCCCGTTCTATTTCTGCTTTGTGCTTTTCGAGTTCATCAATGTGGTCGAGGCACTGTCTAAGCTTTACAGCCTGTTCATGTGAGATGGCACCGTCAACAGCAGCCTGGATTTCCTCAATGGGAGTCTTGCATTTACTGTGTACAAAAGGAGCCACATCAAAATACTCTCCGGGATGGTACAAAATGTATTCTGTAATAGAGCGGGATGATTTTCCGAAGATATCGCTGAATACTTCGTCAAGTTTAAGATTAGAAACAGTAAGACAGTTATGAGCACGATTCTTTTCACCTGTGATCATACAGGTTAGTTTGAAACGGTATCTTACAAGATCTCGCAGTTGGCGGATATCAGCAGGTGGAATAAATGATGGTTTTGTCATACCACACATATACAGGTCACATATCCATTTAGCATCCTTGCGGTCGGTCTTGTTACCTTTTATAGGTTTTGTATATTTGGGATGAGATAAAGTAACCCAGATGTCATTTTTCTCTAGGATGTTAAAAACAGGGATCCAATACTTGCCGGTAGATTCCATGCAAACATCATTGCAGTCGTATTTTGCAAGCCAGTCACACAGTTCCTGCAATCCTTTTGTGAAGGAAGAGAAACGAGCCTGCTTATACTCGACACGATCGTTTGCATCAGCAATACCGATACAGGCAAAGATCCATGTTTTGTGGACATCAAGTCCACAGCATTTTTTACGGATGATTTTAAAAGACAACTTATTAACCTCCTGGTAATTATTATAGTTATAAAACTGACAGTGACTGGTCACCCGGCAAAATCGAGACGACTTTGGAAGAGATAAGTTTACGGGCTACGGTATGCGCCATTCATTGATGCCTTAACGGATGACCGACGACATATAATCATGCGAGGTCGCCGCTATACAGCCCCGCCACTCACCTCCACGTGTTCTGTAGTGTGTCAGTCTTATAAGAGAATTATATCAGGAAAAAAGAATAGATAATAGAAAAAGCAAAGCGAGAGGAAACAAAAGTTTTCATAACCCCATTGGTGCCTTTCGCCGCGCGGAAAGGCGGTTTATAATCATGAAAACATCATTGACAATAGCCGGAAGTGATTCCAGCGGCGGAGCAGGTATTCAGGCAGACATCAAGACCATGATGGCGAATGGTGTGTATGCCATGAGCGCCATAACCGCCCTGACTGCCCAGAATACTACAGGCGTGACCGGAATTATGGAAGTAACACCCGAATTTCTAGGGGAACAG
>CAJOLO010000020.1 GCA_905235345.1 uncultured Lachnospiraceae bacterium | reverse complement strand
CTTTCGTCAGCAGTATTAGATGTCTTTCCGAAATATTATAAGCAGCTTAATGTATTTTCTGAAGAGGGGAATCGGGATTATAAAGTTACAAAGAAGGGAAAGCTGCTTTCTAATACTTCTGCGAGTACAAAGAGGTCTTCGGAGAATGCTTCCTCCCATAACAGAAAGAAGAATTATATCCTGCAGGAAGGAACGGTGATACCTCCTCTTGTTGATTTGGGGATTTTTACCAGGGATGGCAAGGTTGTTAATTCAATGTATGATAAATATAAGCAGATTAACCGCTTTATTGAGCTTGTAGATGATGTGATAAAGAATTATCAAGGCATTAAAGCGATGAATGATGCTGACGGGAGAACTTTTAATATCATAGATTTCGGATGCGGTAAGTCGTATCTTACATTTATTCTCTACTATTATCTTGTTGAGATAAAAGGTCTCAATGTTTCTATGACAGGCCCTTAAGGCAGATGTGATAGAAAAATGCAATGCCACAGCTAAGAAGTATCATTATGATAATCTTCATTTTGAACTTGGAGATATTAACGGATATAAGACTGATGAGCCGGTGGATATGGTGGTAACACTTCATGCCTGTGACACGGCAACAGACTATGCGTTATATAATGCAATATGCTGGAATGCGGGAATTATCATGTCGGTGCCATGCTGCCAGCATGAATTAAATGCGCAGATAGAAAGTGAAGATTATTCAATTCTTACAAGGTATGGTATTGTCAAGGAAAGAGTCAGCGCGTTGATGACAGATGCCATAAGGGCAAATGTGTTGGAGTATTGCGGATATAATACGCAGCTTCTGGAATTCATTGATATTGCACATTCACCGAAAAATATATTGATCCGCGCCGTCAGGAAGCCGGGAAGACGGATTGAGTATGGAGATGTGGAGAGTTCGAAAGATATGACCGATAAACAGATTGGAGCATGGGAGGAAGCGGAAAGACTGTGCGAGGAGTTTCATTTGAAGCAGACTCTTATGGAGCTTGTGAGAAAAATGGGTGAGTAGATTGCATTCTTGAATAAAAACCTGCAGATATCTCTTTGGAGAGTCTGCAGGTTTTTTATTTTGCACGGAATGGGTGCACTCGATTTTTGGAAAAGATTTTATTCAAAAATCAAATACATCGCATAAGTTTAATATGCCAATAAACTGTTTTTGTATCATGTTCGGCAACAAAATGAAAAATAATTGTGACATCTTGCAGTTTTCTTACGTTATAATATATGTAAATCAATTACAGTGAATTCACCGTGTGGGAGATGACTATGAAGGATACAGAAATAATAGAACTTTTCTTAAAAAGGGACAGGGAAGCCATTAGGGAGAGTGAAACGAAATATGCACATTTACTGACACATATAGCGGGAAACATACTGGTTTCTAAGGAGGATGTGGAGGAATGTGTAAATGATACTTATATGAAGCTTTGGGATTCAATACCCCCGAATCAGCCGGAATCGCTTAAGAATTATGCGGCAAGGATTGTGAGAAATCTTGCGATTGATTATTACCGGCATCATACAGCGATATGCCGGAACAACGAAGTGGTTTCGATTACGGAGGAGCTTTCCGAAATCATAGCTGACAGGAGAAATGATTATGAGCAGGCGGAGTTTGACAGTTTGATAAACAGTTTTCTGGAAGGGCTTGATAAGGAGAGCAGGGTTCTGTTTGTAAAGAGATACTGGCAGTCAGAATCGATAACGGCTTTGGCAGATATGTATGGAATGAAGGAGAGCGCAGTCAAGATGAGACTGCTGCGGATAAGAAAAAGGTTTCGCGAGTATTTAAAGGATAATGATGTGGTGGTGCAGGATTAAATGACGAAAGGAGATTATATTTATATGACAGGATTGGATATATATGAGGCAATGAATGGAATAGATGATAAGTATCTGAGTGAGGCAATAAATGAAGAATATGATAAGCAAGAATTTCATGACGTATCGAAAGAGTACGATAATCTGTTAAGCGTTATGTCGGAGGCAGATATTGTCGATTTGAAGCATACAGAAAAGATTAAAAAACAAAGATTGAAAGAACATAAGTTAAAGAGGTGGCAGAGATGGGCGGCATCAGCAGCGGCAGCGATTGTGGTTGCGTTTGTGGGAGTGGTGAATCTTTTTCCTTCTGTCGCCTATGCCATGAGTGATGTGGTACTTCTGGGTGATCTTGCAAGGGCGGTAACATTTGACCCGTCTATGCGTGCATGTCTGGAAAACGAATATGCTCAATATGTGGGTGAGGAGTTTATCACGCCGGAGGGCTATCATTCGAAGGTGTATTATATGGTGGTGGATCCAAGCAGGATATCCATATTCTATAAGTCGGGAGCACCGGATAATGATGATGAAGGTAATGTTGAACAGATGGTAGGTCATTGTCTCAGAACATATAGTGAGGATGGCGAAGAAATGTTTGAGAGCTGGGGATATATAGAAACGGATATAAAGGGACTTTATGAGGCACGAATTGATATTGACAAGGATGGGGAAGTGCCTGAAAAACTGTGGTTTGAATTGAATTATTACAGATATGGTGAACTGCATAAAAAAGATAATCCGTTTGAGGAGGATGAAATTTATTCGGCGGAGTCTTATGAGGTTTCTAAAGCTGTATATACACTGTATCCTGATCGTAAATATACGGAGGTTGTTAATCATTACGAATTGAACAGAGATATAGAAATTTGCGGTCAGCAGATTACGGTTAAGGCGTTGGATGTATATCCGACTCAGGCCAGACTGTATTTTTCCTGTGACAACAATGAAAACAGCATGATGGTAGCAGATGTTGAGGCGTTACTTGTGGATGACAAGGATAGGGAGTATAATGCCAAATCGCAAGGAATTACAGGAACAAGGGACGATGAAGGGAATGTAGCAACTAAATATTACGAGAGTTCTTATTTCGCAGAAGCGGAAAGTCTGAAAGTTGTTATAAAGAGTATCAATCTTTTGGATAAGGATAAGTCCTGCGGTGATATTTCTTATGAGAACAGGAGCATAGATAATATGCCGGAGGGAATATCTGTGCAGGATATGAAATTAAATGCTGATGGAAGTCTGATGGTGAAATTAAAGATTCAAAAATCTTTTCTGAAGAATGAAAGCGATAACAAATTATACAATAGGGTTGTAGGAAGTCCGTTTAACAAGGAAACGGATGAATACGCATCAGATAATGGGGGTATTAATCTGGATGCAGTTGAAGGTGAGGAAAGTGATTACAGAACAGACGGATTTATAATAAATGATTATCGGGAAAATATGTATGAGATGAGATGGAGTTTTGGTGAGTGGACGAACCTTGCTGAACCGGTGGAAATTTCTGTTGAGTGAGTAATAATACTATTTACGAAAATGCTTTTTTGGATGGATATTTAGCATTGATCATAGATTATAATTAACAAAAGCAGGTAAAATACGATATGTTTGCAGTTTTATACAGTAGAAAAAGAAATTGTACTCAAAAAAATACAATTTTTTGATTTTACCGCTTGCAATGGCATAAATTGTATGGTATAGTGACATTTGCTGTGACATTGATAGCTATGAAGCGTGAGGTTGCTGCTGATTAATAGCAGGTTTTTCCGTGGAGCGAATGTCAAGTCTAGATACTGACGGCAAGTCACTGTACCATAACCATCCGCATGGGCGGAGATGACGTGATAAGTTTTAGAATGTTTCATTTTAGGACACACACGGGAGAGTGTACAGTCACCACTTGTCGTACTACTAATAAGTGCGAAAAGGAGGCGGCTTTTTTTATGGCAAATCAGGTAATGAGAATTACACTCAAGGCTTATGATCACAAGTTAATCGATCAGGCTGCAGCAAACATCATTGACACTGTTAAGAAGACAGGTGCTAAGGTTTCAGGTCCTGTACCAATGCCTACTAAGGTTGAGAAGATCACAATTCTTAGAGCAGTTCATAAGTACAAGGATTCAAGAGAGCAGTTTGAGCAGAGAACTCATAAGAGATTGATCGACGTGATTCAGCCTACACAGAAGACTATCGATGCTTTACAGAAGTTAGATATGTCAGCTGGCGTTTACATCGACGTTAAGATGAAAGCGAAATAATCTTCATTATAATAATGTAGTGAAGGCGAAGCGTTGTTACAGACAACGGATTTTATTTAAGTAAAGAATGCAGACCTAATGGGTGAAAGCCCCATTTAGAATGATTGCCAAGGCAATCCGCTGTAAATGAATTAGGAGGAAATTTCAGAATGAAGAAAGCAATTTTAGCAACAAAAGTCGGAATGACTCAGATCTTCAATGAAGATGGTGTATTGACACCGGTTACAGTATTACAGGCAGGTCCTTGTACAGTAACACAGGTTAAGACCGTAGACAACGATGGATACGATGCTATCCAGGTAGGTTTCGGTGAGAAGAAAGAAAGAATAACAACTAAGGATGTATCAGGAAAGAAAGTAATCAGAAATCCACATGGTGCTGGTAAGGCAGAAGCAGGACATTTCAAGAAAGCTAACACAACACCTAAGCAGTTCGTTCGCGAGTTCCGTGTTGAGAACGCATCTGAATACGTTGCAGGTGAAAGCGTAATCAAGGCTGACATCTTTTCAGAGGGCGACAAGATTGATGTAACTGCTAAGTCAAAAGGTAAGGGTTATGCAGGTGCGATTAAGCGTCACGGCTTACACACAGGTCCTAAGACTCATGGTTCTAAGTACCATCGCCATCAGGGTTCTAACGGTTGCGCAACTGATCCCGGTAAGGTATTCAAGGGTAAGAAGATGGCAGGTCATATGGGAGCTGTCAGAGTTACCGTTCAGAACTTGGAGATTGTTAAGATAGATGCTGAGAATGATGTGATTTTGGTTAAGGGTTCTGTACCGGGACCTAAGAAGTCATTAGTCATGATCAAAGAAACAGTTAAAAGTGGTAAATAATTCGCAGGAAGGAGGAATAGACAATGGCAACAGTAGCTGTATACAACACTGAAGGTAAAGAAGTTGATAAGTTAGAGCTTAATGATGCAGTGTTTGGTGTAGAGGTTAATGATCATTTGGTTCATAAGGCAGTTGTGGCACACCTTGCTAATAATCGTCAGGGAACACAGAGTGCCAAGACACGTTCAGAAGTACGTGGCGGCGGAAGAAAGCCATGGAGACAGAAGGGAACAGGTCATGCAAGACAGGGTTCTACAAGAGCTCCTCAGTGGACCGGTGGTGGAGTTGTATTTGCACCAAAGCCAAGAGATTATTCCGTTAAGTTGAATAAAAAGGAGAAGGCTAATGCGATTCGTTCTGCATTAACTTCAAGAGTAAATGAGGAGAAGTTCATCGTATTAGATGAATTCAAGTTAGATGAGATTAAGACAAAGAAGTTTGTAGAGGTTCTTGGTAACCTTGAGGTAGCTAAGGCATTGGTTGTAACAAAGGACGTTGATCAGAACCTTGTGTTATCTGCAAGAAATGTACCTGATGTTAAGACTGCACCTACAAACTCAATCAATGTATACGACATCCTTAAGTATGATACAGTCGTTATCACCAAGGATGCAGTTGCAGCAATCGAGGAGGTGTACGCATAATGGCAGATATCAAGTATTATGACGTTATTAAGAAACCTATCATTACTGAGAAGTCTATGGATGCTATGGCTGAGAAGAAGTACACATTCGAGGTTCATCCGGAAGCTAACAAGACAATGATCAAAGAAGCTGTTGAGAAGATGTTCGAAGGAACCAAGGTTGCTAAGGTAAACACCATGAATCTTGACGGTAAGACAAGAAGACGTGGAATGGTTTACGGAAAGACAGCAAAGTCTAAGAAGGCAATCGTTCAGTTGACTGCTGACAGCAAGGATATCGAGATTTTTGAGGGACTTTAAGATAGGCCCCGATATATGATTATACGCAATAAAGCGTGATGAGAAATTTGCTGATTTCAAACTGGTGGATAAAGTTAAGATGATTATTTGCGGTTTATTTGTTAAAAACATTATGAAATCAGTATTAAGAAAGGAGAAAGAGAATGGGAATTAAGACATATAACCCATATACACCTTCCAGACGTAATATGACCGGTTTGGACTTTGATGTTATCACAAAGGATACACCTGAGAAGTCTCTTACAGTTTCTTTGAAGAAGAACGCAGGTCGTAACAATCAGGGAAAGATTACAGTAAGACACCATGGCGGTGGTTCAAGAAGAAAATATAGAATAATTGATTTTAAGAGAAGAAAAGATGATGTTCCTGCAACAGTAGTATCAATCGAGTATGATCCTAACAGAACAGCTAACATTGCTCTTCTCAACTATGCAGATGGTGAGAAGACATATATCTTAGCTCCTGTAGGACTTAAGGTTGGCGACAAGCTTATGAATGGTGCTAATGCAGATATCAAGGTTGGTAACTGTTTACCTCTTGAGAATATTCCGGTTGGTACAGAGGTACACAACATTGAGTTATATCCGGGTAAGGGAGGCCAGTTGGTTCGTTCAGCCGGTAACTCAGCACAGCTTATGGCTAAGGAAGGAAAGTATGCAACCCTTCGTTTACCTTCAGGCGAGATGAGAATGGTTCCTATAACAGGACGTGCAACAATCGGTCAGGTTGGTAATATTGAGCATGGACTTGTTAACATCGGTAAAGCAGGACGTAAGCGCCATATGGGTATCAGACCTACAGTTCGTGGTTCCGTTATGAACCCTAACGACCATCCACACGGTGGTGGTGAAGGTAGAACAAGTATCGGTCGTCCGGGACCATGTACACCATGGGGTAAGCCGGCACTTGGACTTAAGACTCGTAAGAAGAATAAGCAGTCTAATAAGTTAATCGTTAGAACAAGAGACGGAAAGAACGTTAAATAATAAGGAGGTTTGAAACATGGCTCGTTCATTAAAAAAAGGACCATTTGCAGATGAGCATTTGTTAAAGAAGATAGATGCTATGAATGCTGCTAACGACAAGCAGGTTATCAAGACCTGGTCACGCCGTTCCACCATTTTCCCAAGCTTCGTTGGACATACAATTGCTGTATATGACGGAAGAAGACATGTACCTGTATATGTAACAGAGGACATGGTCGGACATAAGCTTGGAGAGTTCGTAGCAACAAGAACTTACAGAGGTCACGGTAAAGATGAGAAGAAGTCTAAGGTAAGATAAGACAGAATCAATTTAACAAATAAGGTAATACGAATAATAAAGATGATTTGTAAGATTTGAAAGGAGGGTTCATCCATGGCAAAAGGACATAGATCCCAGATAAAAAGAGAAAGAAATGCGAATAAGGATACAAGACCTTCAGCTAAGGTTTCTTATGCCAGAGTGTCTGTAACAAAAGCATGTTTCGTTTTAGATGCCATCAGAGGAAAGGATGTACAGACTGCACTTGCTATATTAGCATATAACCCAAGATATGCTTCAAGTGTTATAGAGAAGTTATTAAAGTCAGCTATTGCCAATGCTGAGAATAACAACGGAATGAAGATTGAAGACCTTTATATTGCAGAGTGTTATGCTAACAAGGGTCCTACAATGAAGAGAATTCAACCAAGAGCACAGGGCAGAGCTTATAGAATTGAAAAGAGAACAAGCCATATTACTATTGTGCTTGATGAAAGATAAGGAGGCAGGAAATGGGACAGAAAGTTAATCCTCATGGTTTGAGAGTTGGTATCATCAAGGATTGGGATTCCAGATGGTATGCTGATACAAAGGATGGCGAATTCGCGAACAACTTAGTTGAAGATAATAAGATTCGTGAATACCTCAAGAAAAGACTTTACAATGCTCAGGTTTCTAAGATTGAGATTGAGAGAGCTTCTGACAGATTAAAAGTTATCATTCATACAGCAAAGCCCGGAGTTATTATCGGTAAAGGCGGAGCAGAGATTGAGAAGCTTAAGAAGGATGTTGCAAAGCTTACTGACAAGAAGTTAATGGTAGATGTCAAAGAGGTTAAAAAGCCGGATGCAGATGCTCAGTTGGTAGCTGAGAATATTGCAGCACAGTTAGAGAAGCGTATTTCTTTCCGTCGTGCAATGAAGTCATGCATGGATAGAACAATGAAGACAGGAGCACTTGGAATCAAGACTTCCGTTTCAGGACGTTTGGGCGGTGCTGATATGGCTCGTACAGAGTTCTATAGTGATGGTACTATTCCTCTTCAGACACTTCGTGCAGATATCGATTATGGTTTTGCTGAGGCTGACACAACCTATGGTAAGGTTGGTGTTAAGACATGGATATATCATGGCGAAGTACTTCCAACTAAGAACAATAAGGAAGGGAGCGATCAATAATGTTAATGCCAAAAAGAACAAAACATAGAAAGCAATTCAGAGGGTCAATGGCTGGTAAGGCTACAAGAGGTAACAAGATCAGCAATGGTGAATATGGTATCGTTGCTATGGAGCCGGCATGGATTAAGTCAAACCAGATTGAAGCAGCCCGTGTTGCTATGACACGTTACGTAAAGCGTACCGGTAAGGTATGGATTAAGATATTCCCTGATAAGCCTTATACATCTAAGCCTATCGGAGTTCGTATGGGTAAAGGTAAAGGTAACGTAGAGGGATGGGTAGCTGTTGTTAAGCCAGGTCGTGTAATGTTTGAGATTGCAGGTGTACCTGAGGATGTAGCAAGAGAAGCATTAAGACTTGCAACACATAAGCTCCCGGTTAAATGTAAGATTGTTTCCAAAGCAGATTTAGAGGGAGGTGCAGGCAGTGAAAACTAAGGAATATCGTGATGACTTAAGGTCTAAGAATGTTAATGAGTTAAACGCAGAGTTAGTAGCTGCTAAGAAGGAATTATTTAATCTGAGATTCCAGAATGCAACTAACCAGTTAGATAATACAAGCAGAATTAAAGAGGTTAGAAGAAATATCGCAAGAATTCAGTCAATCATTACTGAGAAGGCTAATGCTTAATATATCGGAAGGAGGAAAAACAGGTGGCAGAGAATTCATCAGAAAGAAATTTGAGAAAAACACGTGTAGGAATTGTAACAAGTGATAAGATGGATAAGACAATTGTTGTTTCAATCGTTGATAATGTTAAGCATCCTCTTTATGGAAAGATTGTGAAGAGAACTTATAAGCTGAAGGCTCATGATGAGAACAATGAGTGTCATATCGGTGATCGTGTAAGAGTTATGGAAACAAGACCTTTATCTAAGGATAAGAGATGGAGACTTGTAGAAATCATAGAAAAGGCTAAATAATTAAGGAGGCAAAGAGAATGGTTCAACAGGAAACAAGACTTAAGGTTGCCGACAATACAGGAGCAAAGGAGTTACTTTGTATCAGAGTATTAGGCGGTTCAACAAGAAGATATGCAAATATCGGTGATGTCATCGTTGCCTCTGTAAAAGATGCAACACCAGGAGGTGTTGTAAAGAAGGGTGACGTTGTTAAGGCAGTTGTAGTCCGCACAAAGAAGGGTGCACGTCGTAAGGATGGTTCTTATATCAAGTTTGATGAGAACGCTGCTGTAATCATCAAGGACGATCAGAATCCGAGAGGAACACGTATTTTTGGGCCTGTTGCAAGAGAGCTCAGAGATAAGAAGTTCATGAAGATCGTTTCATTAGCACCGGAAGTTTTATAAGGAGGGTGTCAGGATGGCAACTAGTAAAATTAAAAAGGATGATCTTGTACAGGTCATTACCGGAAAAGACAAAGGAAAAACCGGAAAGGTTTTATCAGTAGATGTTAAAAACCATAAGGTATTAGTTGAAGGTGTCAACAAGGTATATAAGCACACTAAACCCAGTATGGCAAACCAGCAGGGTGGTATCATTGAGAAAGAAGCACCTCTTGATATATCTAACGTAATGTATGTTCACAAGGGTAAGCCTGTTCGTATAGGTTTCCAGGGCGATAAGAAGGATAAGGTTCGTGTAGCTAAGGTGAACGGTAAGTTAGAAAAGATCGACTAAGTAAGAAAGGAGGCTACAGAAGTTGAGTAGATTAAAAGAACAGTATAATAGCGAAATTAAAGATGCTATGACAAAGAAATTCGGATACAAAAACGTTATGGAGATTCCTAAGCTTGAGAAGATCGTTATCAACATGGGTGTTGGTGAGGCAAAGGAGAACCATAAACTGATAGATACAGCAGTTCAGGATTTGGAAACCATCACGGGACAGAAGGCAGTTGTAACTAAGGCTAAGAAGTCTGTTGCAAACTTCAAACTTCGTGAGGGCATGCCTATAGGATGTAAGGTAACACTTCGTGGAGAAAAGATGTATGAGTTCGCAGATCGTTTGATCAATCTTGCATTGCCACGAGTACGTGACTTCCGTGGAATCAGCCCGGATTCATTTGATGGCAGAGGTAACTATGCATTAGGTATCAAGGAGCAGTTGATTTTCCCTGAAATCGAGTATGACAAGGTAGATAAGGTAAGAGGTATGGACATTATCTTCGTTACCACAGCTAATACTGACGAGGAGGCTCGTGAGTTGCTTACTTTGTTCGGAATGCCATTTAAGAAATAATAGGAGGAAGATTCATGGCTAAGAAATCTATGGTTGTAAAACAACAGCGTAAACAGAAGTTCTCTACAAGAGAATATACTCGTTGTAAAGTTTGTGGACGTCCACATGCAGTGTTAAGAAAATACGGAATCTGCAGAATCTGCTTCCGCGAGTTAGCGTATAAGGGTGAGATTCCGGGTGTAAAGAAATCAAGCTGGTAGAATTTTTGAAGGAGGTAAAATACAATGACAGATCCAATCGCAGATATGCTTACAAGAATTCGTAATGCGAATACTGCTAAACATGATACAGTTGATGTTCCTGCTTCAAAGATGAAGGAAGCAATTGCTAACATCCTTTTAGATGAGGGATATGTTAAAGCAGTTGATATAATTGAAGAAGGAAAGTTTAAAACTATCCGTATAACACTTAAGTACGGTAAAGATAAGAACGAGAAGGTTATTTCAGGTATTAAGAGAATCTCTAAGCCTGGTCTTCGAGTATATGCAGGCAAAGATGAGCTTCCTAAGGTGTTAGGTGGCTTAGGTGTTGCAATTATTTCTACAAATAAAGGTGTATTGACTGACAAGCAGGCTCGTGAAGCTCAGGTTGGTGGCGAAGTATTAGCATTTGTTTGGTAGAAAGACAGGTTGGTGAAGCCAAGCCGTTGGCAAAGGCAGAACTTAACCTTATTCATGTCAATGCTTAAGCGAGCCGTAGGTGAGCTTAGCAACTGGCGTGTATGTTGTGTTAAAAATGTATATAAAAATATATATGTAATTTATTAAGGAGGTAACGGCATGTCACGAATCGGAAGAATGCCTATCGCGGTACCGGCAGGTGTAACTGTTGATATTGCAGAAAATAATCAAGTGACTGTAAAAGGACCAAAGGGTACACTGCAGAGAGTATTACCTGCGGAAATGGACATTAAGCTTGAAGGTGATGAAGTAATTGTTACAAGACCGAATGATCTTAAGAAGATGAAATCATTACATGGTCTTACCAGAACACTTATCAATAATATGGTAATCGGTGTAACCGAAGGTTATACAAAAGTATTAGAGGTTAATGGTGTTGGTTACAGAGCAGCTAAGCAGGGTAAGAAATTAGTATTGAACCTTGGTTACTCTCATCCTGTTGAGATTGAAGATCCGGAAGGATTGGAATCAAAAGTAGATGGTAACACCATTACGATTTCAGGTATCGATAAAGAAAAAGTTGGCCAATATGCTGCAGAGATCAGAGATACAAGAAGACCTGAGCCATACAAGGGCAAGGGTATTAAGTATGCTGACGAAGTTATCCGCCGCAAGGTTGGTAAGACTGGTAAGAAATAATTAAAGGGGTGATATAGATGATTAAGAAAGAAGCAAGAAGTCAAGTTCGTGCTAAGAAGCACTTACGAATTCGTAACCGCTTTAGTGGTACACCTGAGAGACCACGTTTGGCTGTATTCAGAAGTAATAATCATATGTACGCTCAGATTATTGATGATACAGTCGGTAAGACACTTGTGGCAGCATCCACGGTTGAGAAAGCTGCAAAGGCAGAACTTAAGAAGACCAATGATGTTGAGGCAGCAGCTTATGTAGGTAAGGCAATTGCAGAGAAGGCGTTAGAAAAAGGCATTAAGACAGTTGTCTTTGATCGAGGCGGTTTTATATATCAGGGTAAAGTAAAAGCGTTAGCAGATGCAGCAAGAGAAGCTGGTCTGGAATTCTAATAAGGAGGAAAACAACATATGAAGCATACTATTATTGATGCTAGTCAATTAGAATTAGAAGAACAGGTAGTTAATATTAAGCGTGTCACCAAGGTTGTTAAGGGTGGACGTAATATGCGATTTGCTGCGCTTGTTGTTGTAGGTGACAAGAATGGTCACGTAGGTGCCGGTCTTGGCAAGGCTGCCGAGATACCGGAGGCAATTCGTAAAGGTAAAGAGGATGCAATCAAGAGTTTGGTTGAGGTTCCTATCAATGATAACGGAAGTATTCCACATGACTTTACAGGAAAGTTCGGAAGTGCATCAGTACTTTTGAAAGAGTCTCCTGAAGGTACAGGTATTATCGCCGGTGGTCCTGCGCGTAAAGTGCTTGAACTTGCGGGTTATAAGAATATTCGTACAAAGTCATTAGGTTCTAACAATAAGCAGAATGTAGTTCTTGCAACAATTGAAGGGTTGAAGAATCTTAAGACACCTGAAGAGGTTGCAAAACTTCGAGGAAAGTCAGTTTCCGAAATTCTAGGTTAAGGAGGATTTACAAAATGGCAGATAAAGTAAAGGTTACTTTAGTAAAGTCTCCTATCGGAGCTATTCCTAAGCATAAAAGAACATTGGAAGCATTGGGACTTAGAAAGCTTCATCATACAGTAGAGCTTCCTAACAATGCTGCAACAAAAGGAATGGTTACTCAGGTTAGACATTTAGTAAAGGTTGAAGAGATTTAATATAATATCAGATAAGGAGGTGTGCGTTCATGAATTTATCTACGTTAAAACCGGCAGAGGGTTCTAAGCACAGCGATAACTTCAGACGTGGTCGTGGACACGGTTCAGGAAATGGTAAGACTGCAGGTAAAGGTCATAAGGGACAGAAGGCTCGTTCAGGAGCACCAAGACCGGGCTTTGAAGGTGGTCAGATGCCATTATACAGACGAGTTCCTAAGAGAGGTTTTAAGTGTCGTAATTCCAAGGAAATCGTTGCAATTAATATTTCTGCACTCAATGCTTTTGACGAGGGTGCTGAGGTTTCAGTAGACAGCTTATTGGAAGCAGGAATTGTAAGCAATCCAAAAGACGGAGTTAAGATTTTGGGCAATGGTGAGCTTACAAAGAAGCTTACAGTTAAGGCTAATGCATTTTCTGCATCAGCAAAGGAGAAGATTGAAGCACTTGGTGGAAAAGCAGAGGTGATGTAATATGTTCAAAACCTTAATTAATGCGTTCAAAGTTGAAGACTTAAGGAAACGTTTATTCTACACGTTCTGGATAGTTGTTATTGTACGATTGGGTTGCCAAATTCCTATTCCGGGAATTGATGTGGCTCAGGTACAGAAGTATTTGGAGAGTGTGGTAGGAAGTTCATATAGCTTTATTGATTCGTTTACCGGAGGTTCATTCCTTTCGATGTCGGTGTTTGCACTTTCGGTAACACCATACATTACATCTTCCATTATCATGCAGCTGCTTACCATTGCAATTCCTGCACTTGAGGAGATGCAAAGAGATGGTGAGGACGGAAGGAAGAAGATGACCCAGATCACACGATATGTTTCAGTGGGTCTTGCTATTATACAGAGTGCCGGTCTTACAATTGGATTTTCAAGATCGGGAGCACTGGGAGTAACCGGAGCACTTGCAATTATAACTATAATTGCGGCACTTACTGCAGGAAGTTGTATAATCATGTGGCTTGGTGAGAGAATATCCGACAAGGGTATTGGGAATGGTATATCAATAATCCTGTTAGTTAATATTGTATCACGTATGCCTAATGATTTTGCTAATCTGTATGTATTGTTTGTAAAGAATAAAGATATGGTTCAGGCGATTATAGCTGTTGCAATAATAGTATTTGTTGTTATCGGAACTACAATTTTAGTAATTCTTCTTCAGGATGCAGAGAGACGTATACCTGTGCAGTATTCAAAAAAGATGCAGGGCAGAAAGATGGCCGGAGGACAGTCAAGCTATATTCCGCTTAAGGTTAATACAGCCGGAGTTATTCCTATCATCTTTGCGGCGTCACTTTTGTCAGTACCTTCGATTATAATCAATCTCTTAAATTTGGGAGTAGGTACTACAGGACAGAAGATTTTGCAGGCATTAAATTCGAATTACTGGTTTAATCCCGAATATCCCAAAGCATCATTCGGATTAATTGTTTATATTGCTTTGAATGTGATATTTGCTTATTTCTATACATCAATTACTTTTAATCCTATGGAAGTGGCAAATAACATGAAGAAGAGTGGAGGATTTATTCCGGGTATCAGACCCGGTAAGCCGACACAGGATTATCTTAACAAGATTCTTAACTACATTGTTTTGATTGGTGTTATTGGTCTTTTGATTGTGGCACTTATTCCTATATTCTTCAATGGTAGATTTAAGGCAGATGTATCATTTGGTGGAACATCTCTCATAATCATTGTTGGAGTCATTCTGGAGACAATGAAACAGTTAGAGTCACAGATGCT
>CAJOLO010000019.1 GCA_905235345.1 uncultured Lachnospiraceae bacterium | reverse complement strand
CCGCCACTGCAACCTCAACCGGATTACCCAGTACATCATTTACCTTCTGCTTGCTGTTGGAAAGAGTCATCACTTTTAACGAGATCTTCTTGCTTGCCGGTGTGGATGCCGAAACCTCAGTTCCCTCGGCGCTAAGCTTCAATGAAGACTGTCCTACTTCAATGTTCCCACTCTCACACTCTTCTTAAGTGTCCTCTCAAAATCCTCTTCTATTTCTATTACACTGACTTTTCTGCTTTTCTCTTGACTCCTTGGAATCTGATGATATAATCCGCGATTTGCGAAATCCACAGCATCAACCACAGCTTTATCTCCATCACCGGTACATATATTGGCATAAATGATACCATTACGATATTCATAAATCTCTACGCCAGAAGAACTCAACATCTCAGCCTGTAACTCTGTCATTGTAAAAGCAGATTTCTGATTCCCGGAACCTGCAAGTATAAGTTTAATGTCAACCCCTCGTTTTACTGCATTTTTCATTGCATTTTCCATGTCATCATTAATTTGTAAAAACGGCGTCATAATATGCACATATTTTTCAGCACTAAGGATAATATCCACATATACCTTTTCCCGTTCTTTATCCTTAAGCGTAGGATAACCGACACCATACACATCCACAGTATAATCCTCCGGCATATCATAACGAATGGGGGCATCCAACACTTTATCAAAAACAACGCTTATGTTATTGATTACCTTGTGGTTATCTCCCCAGATCAGATTGTCTTTCTGTTCTCCCTTATCTGTTATTGCTCTTTTTTTGAATACATAGAACACATAGGGCAGTGTAATTGTAAATGCCATTAAAAATAACGCCAGATATTTAAGCACCTGAATCAATATTTCAGTCATTGTGAAAACCTCCTCCGTATTTATATTGGGGAAGCTTTCTTGTTATCATATGGTTATGGTATCCTACAATCTTAAGCATGGCTCCACTGCATAAAATTGCGGTTACTATCATCAATGCATAACTGATAAGCCCGGAAAACTTAACCGCAAAGCACAATAACTCTAAGATAAATGAAAGTAAAAGCCACCATATTGCACTCTTTCTTTCGTGGTCATATATTTCTTTAAAACTTTCTCTCACACTTATAAATACAGGTATTGAGAATAATGCAAGCCCTACAGAAAACAGCATATGAGCTTCATTCGACATTTTATACCTTGCAAAGGACAGACCTATCATAGAGGCTGTAGCTCCTAATATACCTGATATAATCATCCACTTCGCAGCTGCACTATGAATATCTATTTGCCGCTTATTGACATTCCCACCTTTTGCGGCATGAAACCCTTTATCCTTCGTCAGATTCTCTATCTCCCACATCCTTTTCATGTTTACAGCATATATACCTGTAATACCCAAAGAGACTAACGCCATTATGTACGAAGTAATAACCATACTCCATTTATCTCCTAAAAAATATACCATCAGACCGATTAATGCAAACAACGGTAATGCTGAAAACACACCTTCATTTATATACTTCCTTCTGTCAATCGGAAGACTTGCCGCCATCTTACCTGATTGTCCGTTAATTGCAACATGAGCAACACGTCCATTTCTTCTGTATGTCAGCAGCCATACCGGAAGCATAGCAAGCTCTGCTTTACCCATAAGTGTGTGATATGTATCAGAAGCATATGGGGGCTGTTCAACATTATACCCGTACAACTCTGGCTGAGTGTCAATAAATGACGTTGTAGCCTTATTGATTATTTCCTCCGCCCTTGACATGTATACATCTTCTTTGACATCAGCCACATCAGCATAAAAACCGCTTAAAAAGGCCGGTGAAAAAGGTTTAAGTTTCCTCATATCATATGGTGCCAGCTGCTCACTTATATCATCTTCAAATGCAGCTGAGGCATCAAATGCCACACCATGATAATCGCAATCCAACTCTCCATACACAGAATACCCATTCACTTTATCAAAAGTATTCGCTATTGTCTTTGTTGCCAATACCTCAACAGGTCCTTTTTGAGACGCATTATATATCCAATATGGCACATATATACCACGAAAACTGTCAATATATTCAGCATTTTTAAGCCAATTGGGCGTATAACTCTCTTTCTTCAACTTGGCAGTAAATATTCTTTTACAATCCTCTTTTGATACAGTAAACGGAATAATATATTTAGGACGCTCCATGCTCTCAAGTCTGCCCTCCAGTACAGAAGAAGCTCCGCAAAAACTGCAATAAGCCAAAGCTTGCGTATCAAGACTGTATATACGTCCGGAGCACTGAGGGCAGGTAAATACAGTAACCTCATACTCATACTCCTCACTCGCTTCACTCCCGCCACTAACCTCATAGGTATCAAACAAACTCTTACAATGGCTACATTTTAATTTGCCTGATTCTATATCAAATAGCAGATTTCCTGCACAGTTAATACATGAGTACATAAAAGCCCCCTCTATCTGTTAATGCTTGACTACTTTATATATAGTTAAATTATTTCGCTGCCTCGTAAAGTTCCTCAACCTTCCCCCAGTCAAGAACCTCGAAAAACGCCTTGATATAATCCGGACGAACATTCTTATACTTAAGATAATATGCATGCTCCCAGACATCCAATGCAAGGATTGGCGTGTTACCTGTTCCAAGACTTATAGGATTGTCCTGGTTGCCACTGTTAGAAGCTACAAGCTCACCATCTGGTGTAACCGAAAGCCATGCCCAGCCTGAGCCGAACTGTCCCGCTGCCAATGCAGAAAGCTTCTCTATAAGTGCCTCAAGGCTTCCAAAGGTATCATTAATCTTAGTTGCAAGTTCGCCCTCCGGTGCCTTCTTAGGATTAGGCGAAAGAGTTGAGAAATAAAGATTATGATTATAGTATCCGCCACCGTTATTCTTAATAGCTGTACGATCCGCGTCATCTGCAATACTGTCAAGATTAGCAAGAATCTTACCTGCATCCTCCTCTGTCACACCGGCCTTTTCAAGTGCTTTATTAAAATTAGCCGTATAAGTTGCATGATGCTTCCCATAATGAGTCTCCATTGTAAGCGTATCAATGTACGGCTCCAATGCATCAAATGAATATGAAAGTTCTACCTGCTTAAACATAAATGTAACCTCCTGTATTATAAAATGAGCAGGCGCCAGTTAAACTAACACCTGCTCATTATTCTAACATAATCATCATATTTTTTCCATACTTTATATTCTATTGGGCAATGCTCCGGAACAATATAATTACTGTTCCCATAAATGTCAGTAATTTATACGTTTTCGTCACCTCATCCGACGTCAAACCAAAGCTTTTCTACAATATTCTTTAACATTCATATTCTCTACATTCCATACCGCCTGCCCTGTCAACGGCCTCGGGAAGCCCATTATCTGACCTGCATACTATTCTTGTCTTAGACGTATCAACCCTGTCTCTTTGAAGAATAAGTTCACCTATCTCATCACAGGTTATGCTTCCTCCGTCAGGATTCATTACACTCATAATACTGCCGTCAATATCAGCCTCAACCGTAGAATACTCAAAAGCTAACGTAGTATTAATAAGTTTACAGTTCTTCATCACCAGATTATCTATATAACACATACCCTGAAGACTTTCAATCGTACAGTTGATAAATGTCACATTCCGGGAATTCCATGCAAGATATTCTCCTGAAATAAACGAATCATATATGGTAACGTTCTCTGCATTCCAAAAACTGTCCTTTGATATAAGCTTCGAATTATGTACTTCCACATTCTTCGCTCCATCAAAGCAATAATCCCCGTATATTGTAAGTCCGTCTATCTTAACATTCTCACAATTCATACCAAAATAATTTCCCTTGGCAGTTACATTATCAATCACAACATTCCTGCAGTTCCAAAGTGTCTCGTCCGCCTTAGGGATAGACACATTCTTTATTCTTAAATCATTACACCGGCGAAATTCTTTCGGTGCCTCTATGAGCGTGTCAACGACCTCAATATCTTCCGTATACCATATTCCTGCCCGGGCCATCTCAAACAGAGTGCAATCCTTAACTTTTATATGTCTGCTGTACCATAGCGGATACTTCCACTTGAACATCGTTCCCTCTACCTGAATATTCTCGGAATGTTTAAGTGGCGATTCTCCCTCTCCGAACACACAATCTTTAATCCTTAGATTCTTTGCACCAAACAACGGGCGCTCTCCTTCAAAAAATCTACGGCTTAATTCTCCCATTTTGCTGTTGCCTCCATATCTTACCGTAAAAAATTATATCTTAGAATATTTTATAATAACTAATATAAATGTCAAGTCCCGGATGAATACCTTTGCCCAGTATATAATGTCGCCTTTCGGCGAAAGTTTCTTACCGTATATTGTACTCTGTGCGCATGAATTAAAAGTCGCTTACAGCTGATATATTATGTCGAAAATAAAAAAAATATGCGACATTATTCAACGTTATTCATCCACAATATATGGTATTATATTTTTGTCGACATACAAATACGGAGGAAAAAAGCCTATGGAAAAACACGAAGAAGCTTTGTTACAGCAGTTAGAGACCGAGGGTAATGAAATTGCAAAATGCCGCAAGGAAATAAGTGATATTATCAATTCCGGCAAGAAGATCAACTGCTCTGCATTACTCAGAATCTGTAAACGTCTCAATTCACACATCGAAGCCTTTGACAACATCGATAATGAGCTTTCGGGATTAGAAGAGATCAGATTAAATGATCCCAAACTCAAAGCTGCAGGTATGTAACAAAAACACAAAAGAAGACGTTACTTCAACACATTTATCCAATTATCAACGGCGGTCTATATGACACACGCCAAATGGAGCAGGCTACCCGTCTGCTCCTTTATTCAAATCCCACATATGCACGACCTTCTGCCTGATTCATACTAATAATTTGCTCCTATAATCCGGCTAAAAAAAGCCACAATCCCGATCTAGACCGAACCAATACTATCCATCTATGGCACTTCTCATATGACCGGATCATTACTATCCCAGTGCCACATCAAGCGTCATCATCAACGTAAATCCCAACGAAAACGCAATAGTTCCCACATTAGAGTGCTCTCCTTCCGCCATCTCCGGAATAAGTTCTTCCACAACAACATACATCATAGCTCCTGCAGCAAATGAGAGCAGATAAGGAAGTGCCGGGATTATTATGCTTGAAAGAAGAATTGTTATCACTGCGGCTAACGGCTCCACAGCTCCTGACAGCACTCCATATACAAATGCTTTCATCTTACTGTGTCCTTCTAACGCCAGCGGCATTGAAACGATTGCTCCCTCCGGAAAATTCTGAATCGCTATTCCGATTGAAAGTGCCAGTGCACCTGTCATCGTAATATGCGTATTTCCTGCAATCCACCCTGCGTACACAACACCTACAGCCATCCCTTCCGGAATATTATGAATTGCCACCGCCAACACCATCATCGTAGTTCTGTCAAGTCTCGATTTTCTGCCTTCAATCTCATTACTTGTTATATGCATATGCGGTGTGAATGAATCAACTGCCAGCAGAAACAATATTCCAACCCAAAAGCCCACCAGTGCAGGCACAAAAGAAAGACGCCCCATAGATGCCGATTGTTCCATCGCCGGCATGATAAGACTCCATATTGATGCCGCTACCATTACTCCCGCCGCAAAGCCCGTAAGTATTTTCTTTACATACACTGATAAATCTTTTTTCATGAAAAATACGCATAATGCCCCGAGCGATGTTCCCAAAAACGGAATCATCAATCCCTCTGCAACAACTCCCGGCATCTTATCACTTCCTATCCGTCATTATTATTGTATTCATCATTCAGCATTTTGACACTGTTTTATTCCATCATCCTATTCCAATTTCATCACTGTCCAATATTATGGTAAATGGTCCGTCATTTACAAGCTGTACCTTCATATCGGCACCAAATTCTCCTGTCTTTACAACCGAAACCTGTTCACGACAACATTTCACTATATAATCATACATCTCATTGGCATATTCAGGATTTCCTGCTTTAATAAATGATGGCCTGTTTCCTTTCCTGCAATCTGCATACAAAGTAAACTGCGATACCAAAAGCAATTCTCCATCCACATCCGCCAACGCAAGATTAGTCTTTCCCTGTTCATCCTCAAAGATGCGCATACCTATAAGTTTTCTTATCATCTTATCCGCAATCTCTTTAGTATCTGTATCGGTTATTCCTAGAAGAACAAGAAAACCCTTCCCAATCTCCGATTTCTTTGCTCCATCTATCGTAACCGAAGCCTCTGTAACTCTCTGTATAACGAATCTCATTGTATCCTCCTTCGCAATCATTATTCATCAGATGTCTTAGTCGTCTTAGTCGATGTCTTCTTTTTCTTCTCACCCGGTCTCAACGCAAAGTCAGAAATCTCACCGAATGTATATCCTTTCTTCTTCATAAACTTTATCACATCAGGAAGTGCCTCAGTATCAGACCTGGAAACCACATGAATAAGCGGCATCATTCCCGGATGATAATAGGTCTTAAATGTATTAACTACCGCATTCTTTCCGGGCTGATTATCAGGATCCCAATCGTGCCATGCAAGACTCCAGAATATTGTCGAATATCCCATATCCTGCAAAACCTTAAGTGTTCTCCGGCTATAGCATCCCTCCGGCGGTCTTATATATTTATCCATTGCATATCCGGTGTATTTCTTCATCGTCTTTGCACAATTATTCACTTCATTTTTTATCTGTGACACAGATTTCGTCGGAAGCTGCGGATGAGTACATGTATGATTGCCGACAAGATGCCCCTCCTTCTTCATCTGCTTCACTAACTTTGGGTTCGATTTTATATATGGCTCTGTTACAAAGAATATTGCCTTAATCTTATTCTTCTTCAATATCTTCAATATATTTTTAGTATTTCCATTCTCGTATCCGCAATCAAACGTAAGATATATCTTCTTATTTTTCTTTTTAGCAGACTTCTCATCCATATAATATGCATTGTATTCAGACAAATTCTTTACTCCGCTTGCTAAAGTTCCACTCGGTTTTTTATGCATCTTATTAAGATTTAAGCCGAAACCGCATTTTATATTGGAGTACTTGCTATAATCTGTCTTCGTCTTTGCCGACACATAGCCTGTCCTGCCCATAGTTCCCAGTGATACACCACTGCATAATCCAACAATCATAAAAGCCATCATGATAATAGAACATATTTTAATATATATTTTTCTCATTATATACACCTCTGACAGAGCATCTTCATATGCTTTAACTTTGTATCTATTCAGCAGGGCAGAAAAGATACAAAGCTTTTACAAACAGTATCAGTATAATTTATAATGTCGAATATTGTCAACGCATTTAATAAGTAAATATTTATCAATTTTACCGTTTTTCACTACGTTATATCTTCATTAACTTATGTTTCATCATCTCGCACCCTTACCAGAAACCATGGCGTAACAACACTTGCCAGGGGTATTACGACAAGACATCCCATTACAGCTACGAATAATGCCGCAACCTCCTGAAACAGTGCCTTTGAATTAATGATCTCGGAAAAGGTATTCTCATTTTTAAGAAACAGATTAGCCAGCATAATACTCTCACCAAAGCCTGCAAAAAGCAGAGTGTTTACCGTCGTTCCCAATATATCCTTTCCCACGGCAAATCCGGAATCCACAAGGATCTTTTTGTCAAAATGCGGATTATTCACATACACCTCATTGACTGCAGTTGAAACCGCAACAGCCGTATCCATCACTGCTCCCAACACTCCCAATACCGTTGCAGACACTGCCACCGAAGCCATCGAAACAGAAAGATCGGCAGACAGATACATACTTATCTCCTCATACTGCTCAATCTCGTTATATCCGCTTATCCCTGCCCGGTTAAGTATCGGTCCAATCGTTATCATTATGAGAACCACGACCGTGGCAGCGGAAACTGCCGCCCCATGCATCTTCGCATTCCAACCATTCTGACCGTATATTACTCCTGCTATGAGAAACACACACACAATCAATGTCACCGGAACTGCCGGCAATCCCCATGCTATAAGATAAACATTTACGATAAATGCAATAACTGTGCGAACCAAAGTAAAAAACGATGTAAGCCCTCTGTCTCCTCCCACAAAAAGCATCAGGAAAAAAAGGATTATTACCAATTTAATTATCATCCCTTCGCCTCCTTAACATTCGTGTCGGAAGATTGTGTTATGTCATTATCCGCAAATCTCCTGCCTTTAATATTCCCAAAGAACAATAAAGAGAAAAAGCCCGAAACCGGTATTGCAAGGACAATACCGATTGCACCGATCAAAAAGCATATAGTCTCGAACACAAGCTGAAATTTTACAAGATGATAAAGAGTATATCCATTCTTTATCTTAATAACAAGTATCGGTATAGTACCGCTTAGATAAGTAAAAAAAAGCACATTTATCATCGTACCCATTATGTCGTAGCCCATCTCCCTTATGGAGCTGATAAGTGCCTTAAGGGTTATACCTGACGTCTTTTCCACCACCTCAGATACTCCGGCCGAAATACTAATACACACGTCCATCACCGCTCCCAGGCTTCCCATCAGAGTTCCCGCAAGAAACAGATCAGCAAGATCCTTGGGATTAACAATATAATCCATCATCTCATATGGGATACGCTCTGAGGTTCTCATCGTCACCATATAAATAACCAGACACAATAATATGGTAATCAGTGTGGATATAACCGCCACCCAGGTTTTCCTGTGTAAACCTCCTGCAAACATTAATGTCAGTATACTGAAAATTATCATGACTGCCATTGTTACTCTGATAAGGTTTCCATATTGATCATATATCTTAAGTGCCACCAGAAGAAGCACAAGGTTTATTATAAATGATACCATGACCACCATTCCGTGCTTTCCGCTTACGGCTGCCATGAGAAATACAAACATCGCAAAGAAAAGTGCAACATACATGTCCCTCTTCTTCTCAAGTATGCTTCCTCCGTCTCCACTGTCGTTAAGAGCTATCAGAAGCTGTGAACCCTTATAATACCTCTCATCATTTACTCCCGATGATGTGTAAGTATTATTAAGTGTTATTACATCTCCCTTGTCACTTCCATTAAGAAGCTTTACTGTCAGAAGCTGATCATAGTAAGCTTCCTCTTCACCATCAGGGCCCTCTTCTTGGTGTGAAAATGAGTTCTCGACACTTACCACCTTTGCCACTGTAGTCTCATATAAAAAAGCATCATTATAAACAAATAAAACCGCAGCGATTTCCAATATTAATATTATGATCAAAGCACTGTATCTGTTTTGTAGTTTCATATCGAATATCCTTTTTATTTACCCCATGTGCAAAGCAAAAGCCCTGCAATAATGCAAGGCTTTGCGTATTATTGATATATTATTCCCTTATTATGCCACAACTCCTGTTGCCTGCTCCTTAGACTTATAGTATTCCTCAAAGAGCTTGTTCGTTGCAGACAATGTATCACCGGATATACTTGGCAGATCCTTTCCCCATGCCTTGGTTGCCTGCTTATAACCCTTCTCAACAGCAGCCTGCATCTCCTTCATCTTATCTACATCATCACCTGCAAGTGCACTTGCGAAATCAAACAAACGCTGAGATGTCTGCTTAACTCCCCAATAACCATCCTCGGAAATATCTTCCTGAGCCTGTTTTCTGGTTGCTTCGTCAACCTTGAACTCACCATTGGCAAACTTTTTCCAGATACTGTCATCATCACCGGTAAGATTGGCAATTGTAAACTTGGTCGCCTGCTGACCTATTGTCTTATTAACTATATCCAGAAGACTCTGTTGACGGCTTAACTGATCATTCTTTAGCTGTTGAACCAACGAAGCTCTGTCTTCCTTGCTCATCTGATTGATAGAATATGTTGCTTTCTTATCAGATGAAACACCCTTATCATAAGCAACCGCCTCTAAGCCTGCTTCAGAGGATGCACTATCCGCACTCTTGGCAGTACTGCCTGTCCCGGTGCCTGCGGCAGTACTCACTGCAGATGTATATGTACTACTGCTTGTATTATCAATTCCTAAACTCATAATAAACCTCCTTGTCTATCATTGTTCAAAGTCTACAAGTTTCATCATACATTAGTATCAAATGTGCTTGCCATAAGTTCTGACATTGATGGTGATGTTACCGCATTGCTTGTATATGTAGCCTTAGCACTATCTGTCTGTGATGCAGTTGATACTGTCTCTGCTGACTTAACAGCATTCTCTTCCTGTGTTGTGGTCGAAGTTCCATTGGCTTTCGCCTCACGAGCCGCACGTCTTGCTGCTGCACCTGTAAGCTCTGACGAACCTGCCGTCGAAGTACCGGATGTTGCGCCGTTCTGCGCTGCCTCTCTGGCTTTACGCCTGTCCTCTGCACTTGTTATTGTTGACTTGGCATTCAGGTTTGAATCCGATGATGCAGCATTAGTCTTGGCATAACTGGATCGAACCAGTTTACCATAACTGCCATTCTTAATTGACGCATAATCCGCAAGTCCCGATAAATCCCAGCCATTATCAGATGATGCTTTGTTAATACCTGCAAATAACGACGAATAGTTATGTGTCTGATTATACGTCTGATACGGACTGATATTAAGTCCTGCCATGCTTATCCCTCCTTTGATAATATTGTAATCCATTACAGCGTCAATAGTTTCCTCTTATAGTGATATAGTACTCCACTATTAAATACATTATACAACATGGGATAACAAATGTAAACACTTATTATGCCAATTCTTTCATATTTTTTTTCTTTTCATACATTCGTTCATCCGCAAGGATTTCTTTTTCAGCCAGATTCTCAGTTTCCAAGTCACATTCCGCCATACCGTAAGCGATAGAAAACGGAACCGGAAAATCCATCTTCTGATTATATAGTTCTATCTGCGACAACATTCGTTCTTCACATTTCTTATAGAGACCGGCTAAATCTTCTCCGTCTTCTCCCCTCTGAAGAATGGCTACGAATTCATCTCCTCCGGTTCTAAAAACTCTGCCATATTCACGAAAGGCAGATGCTATAATATTTACACAGCCTTTAATATAATCGTCACCCATCGCATGTCCATAGGTGTCATTCACCTTTTTCAGATTATTGATATCAAACTGAACAAACATGCATTTCCCCGTGTTCTTTTCTTTGAGTTCCGCTTCAAATTCATTAAACGAAAGCCGATTCTCAAGTCCTGTCAGACCATCCTGATATACCAGCCGGCTCATAACCTCCATTTCACTGTTTTTCCGAATAACCAAAACAAACTCATAGGCTTCATATGCAGTAAGCATTATAACAAATATCAGAAGTCCGAAACGTGAGAAAGCACAAAAATCTTTACTAAATCCACAATAATAAGAAACCAAATCTGCAATTCCACTTGACATCAAAATCAAAAAAGCTATAAGAATAACTATCTGCTTCTTTTCCCGTAATCTGCTTCGACGATAACTCTGTACTATCATGATAACGGAAAAAACAACGCCGATCGCAAAAATAATATGTGTCAGAATCAGCATTTCATGATAATCCATACGTTTACCAAACAGCATAACAAAATGCAGAATCAGATTAAAAAAAACAAACATAATCTCTAAATATAACAATCGGGAGTTGATATGATTCGTAATACATGCAACCAACGTTATACCTGCAAGAGGAAGAGTAATAAGAGTCAGATAATTGATGGCACGTATATACCCCGGGTTACGCGTGAGTATTCCCGGAAAATAAGTGCCGGTTATCGTCCACAAACTGAGTATCATGGACATTGTTCCAAGTGATACCATCTCTAAGCGCCGGGTCTCATGATGTTTTAATAATATACTTAATATCAGTATGATAAAACCACAGATATAAATCAGAAACGCAATAAAAAATTTTAATAAATTGGAGGTCAGCGAACGAAGGATATATCCCGCTCCGTTCTCAAATGAAATATTCCGAAAACCTGCCCACATACTGCCCTTGCTTAAATCCTCTGCCTGAATCGTAAGCTCTGCAGTCTCTGTAAAATAAGGTATCGTTACAGTATGCGCATCAAGTCCGTAGGACTCTCCATATATTGCCGCCAACTCCGGATGATAGTCATATATGGCTTCTCCATTCAAATAAACTGTAAAATCAACATTAGCTGTGTCAAAGCATAGTGTGAAGGCTACCATAGAATCTGCATCTAATATTCTCGACACCTTCACAGTGTCATCTTCGTACTCTAATTCGGATAACACCGCTATAGTCCCATCTTCATAGTACCATCCATCCTCAGCTTCCGCATAATCAGGCTGTAATTGTCTTTTTACCGGCATTCTGATCAGAAAAACAGATACCGTAACAAACAGAATTAATATACTGATAATGATATTGCCAATTAAGATGGTTTTTTTCATAATGCTATAACCTCCTGATATTATACAGGTAAGGTGTCCCTTCCCAATATCTTCTAAAAACCGTTCTGCAAAAGTTCATTTGGCTAAATCGCTCATTCACATATCTAATAGTTTTCTGAGTTCCTTCATCTGGGCATCATTGAGATGTGCTCCGGTTATAAGTGTAGCAAGAGCCTTCGTCTGATTTCCGGAAAAATAGCTGTCCACAAAATGTCTGCTCTTTTCCTTAATACATTCTTCTTTTGTCTTTGCCGCATAATAGTGATATACTCTGGAATCCTTCTCGTCAACAGTATAATCTAATATCTCTTTCTGGCAAAGACGGTTGATAAGAACCCTGATAGTCTTAGGTGAAAGACTCTTATCTCCCTGCTCCATACTCTTTATTATCTCCTGTGAGGTAAGACTAGTTTCACTTGCCCAAACGATCTCCATTACCTGCCACTCTGTTTCACTTGGTGTTTGTTGTTCCATACTCATCCATACTCCTCTTGAAATATCTTAGTCCACCCACTACAATCTATTTCTTTATTGTATCATTCCATATCCTGTCTTGGCAACAACAAGTTACATTTATTTTTTATATAAATAAACCATATATTCAGCTTGTCAAAATATCTTATCACAGCTTAAGCTTATCACTAAAAAATCCAAATGTATAAAAATCATAACTTCTTCAAATACTATTATCACTATAAATCACAAAAAGAGGTGAACCCAAATGAACAATAAAGAATCCAATACCGCACTTCCAAAGGCAGCTCTTGACGATATTCCGACACCCAATGCAGATGCGGCATCAATAACAGGCCTTGTTAAGCAACGCGGTAAGATTACAGGATATCAGCTATCAGATGACAGGATCGTCAGTAAGGAAGAAGGAGTGAATCTTGCCAAGGCAGGTGAGATCAGGGGTGTAGGGATTGCACACAGAAAAGATACGGAATATCTAAAGTCCATACCTGATGATACAGAGAATAATAATCTTTCATCATTGCCAACCGTTAAATCAGGAGAATTCAATTAGAAATCATTAAACTTTAATATATTTATCTTAAAATGCTTAAATCCCGATAACTGCAATAATACAGTTATCGGGATTTACTAAATTCCATATGATAAAAATTAACCACGGATAATTATTGAATCTGCAGATTGTCACCCTATTCTCTTTAATGCCCGTCTTATCTGCGGTCCGAAAAAGGCTGCTATTGCAATCTTTATCGCATCTGCCGGCAGAAAAGGAATAACGCAAAGCATCAGTGCCGGCAGCACCTTGTAATCTGCCTGTATACAGAACCATATGGTTCCGAGTGTATAACAGCTTGCAGTTCCAAGAACCATACCTATCACGCTTGGCACTGTTTTCCCCTCAAACTTATCAATGAAGATTCCCGATAAGATTGCAAGAGGAATGAATCCTATAAGATACCCGCCTGTGGGTCCCATAAGCTTTGCAGCTCCTCCGGTAAATCCTGAAAATACCGGAAGACCGACAAATCCAAGTAATAAGTATATAAGATAACTCACAGTCTCCTTCCTGGTTCCGAGTATATATAATCCAAAATAAATCGTAAGATTAGTAAGTGTTATCGGCACCGGTCCTATAGGAATAGATAACGGTGCCAGAACACATGTCACGGCCGTCATCACCGCAATCAACGCCATGTTCTTCGTGGATATCTTCTGTGAAGATGAACTTTCCACTCTTCCCCTCACTTTTCCTACAGGTTCCCCAACAGTCTTTTCAATGACCTTTTCCTGATTGATCATATTATCATGTTCATTCATGTTTTCCATCTGTTTTTTTCTCGTACTCATACCGATTCTTCCTTTCTTTTATTAACAGTTTGCACTCTCATCACCTCATCCGTCGGCAAATCATGATTTGCCGCCACCTTCCCCTAATAGGGGAAGGCTTTTTTATTTGACAGTAATTCTGCACCAAAATCTGGATTTCACGTCTCCTTACCCCAACAGGGGAAGGCTTTTTTATTTGACAGTAATT
>CAJOLO010000018.1 GCA_905235345.1 uncultured Lachnospiraceae bacterium | reverse complement strand
GGGAAAAATATCGTATAGTTGTTGGATGGGAATGATAAAGAGCCGTATATACGTCACGGACGGTACATTGGAGTGACAGGATATTTGGTACACATATATTTAGTAATTAGGACTTGCATAACATTCGGTAACGAGTTATAATGCTTTTTGTTTAATTTAATATTTCTTCAAGGCGGAGTGAAAGTCTCCACCGGCGGTAGTTGGATCATAGTGATTCATAAGCCCGCAAGCCGTAAGGCATGAACCGGTTAGATTCCGGTGCCGACAGTATAGTCTGGATGAGAGAAGATGTTGTGAAAAGTATCTGATATTTTTCGGATATTGATATGTAGAATTAAAGCCTTGAAGATGATATTTCTTCAAGGTTTTTTATTGCAAGAATTGATACTAATAAGAAGACGAATACGTTCCGCAAGTATGCAAAGGGATTAACATATTAGTATATGTCGGCTATTGCTGAATAAGACCCTATGCCAAGGCTTGTGGTTCGAGAATGGAAAGGTCGGAACTTTAGATGTTTACAGGGATTATTGAGGAGATAGGAACTATTACATCCATAACCAAAGGTGCGAGATCATCAAGGCTGACTATAAAAGGCAGTAAGATCTTTGATGATCTGCATATAGGAGATTCTGTTGCGGTTAACGGAGTATGTCTTACGGCAACATCAAAGACGGGTAATACATTTACTGCTGATGTGATGGCTGAGACATTAAGAAGGTCTTCGCTGGGAGCTTTGAATATTGGAAGTTATGTAAACCTGGAAAGAGCGATGGCGGCGAATGGAAGATTCGGAGGACACATCGTAAGTGGTCATATTGATGGAACAGGAGTGATCGAAAGCTTTGAGCGGGAGGATAATGCAGTATGGGTTACGGTTAAGACTCCTGCAAAGATACTCAGATATATTATAGAGAAGGGCTCCATTGCCATAGACGGTATATCCCTTACGGTCGCTTATGTGGATGACCGCTGTTTCAAGGTGTCTCTTATACCTCACACAGGAGCGAATACCACATTGCTTGATAAGAAAGCTGGAGATATAGTTAATCTGGAAAATGATGTGGTCGGGAAATATGTGGAGAAGCTTCTGAGTGGTAAGAACGGAGACGGTAATTCGAATGAAGAAGGTGCTGAGGCAGGCGATGATTCCGGTGGTTCGGCAATTACGATGGAATTTCTTGCGCAGCATGGATTTTCATAATTGCAGATCTGGTGTTTAAGTTTCAGGTATAGCGGTTTTTAATGCAGAATGCTTTTTTGAGAGTGCAGGTTAAAAAACGTAGGTATAGAGGACTGTGTCGAGGCTTTTTGAACTGTTCTATTTGAGAAAGCAGGCAGGTTATTAGTCCGGTTAATTAGAAAACGCTTTACTTAGTGCCTTAGTGCTATATGCAGGTTAGGCATTTGTCAGCTAAAGCTGACCCGAATCCGGCGCGCAAGACTAGCAAGCGAGTCTACACTACCAATGTCAGTAACTTAAGCTTTTTCATCCCCTCATCCGTCAGCAAATCTTTGATTTGCTGACACCTTCCCCCTTGGGGGAAGGCTTAAGTTAATGACATTGCTACACTACAATAATAAAAAAATAAAATTATACGACAGGAGGATGACGTTATGTCAGAATTTAATACAACCGAGGAGCTTGCTGAAGAGCTTAGAGCGGGTAAATGTATAGTGGTACTTGATGATGAGGACAGAGAGAATGAAGGTGATGTGATATGTGCTGCGGAATTCGCAACCACTGAGAATGTGAATTTCATGGCAAGTTATGCGAAGGGACTTATCTGTATGCCGATGGATATAAGTTATACGGATAAATTGCATTTACCGCAAATGTGTCTTACCAATACTGACAATCACTCGACCGCATTTTCCGTGTCGGTAGATCATGTGAGTACTACCACCGGAATCTCTGCGTATGAGAGAGGGATTACCGCCAGAAAGTTTGTGGAGGATGATGCAAAGCCGGAGGATTTCAGAAGACCGGGACATATGTTCCCGTTAGAGGCAAGACCGGGCGGAGTTATCGAGCGTCAGGGACACACGGAAGCTACCGTTGATTTCATGAAACTTGCAGGACTTAAACCGGTCGGATTGTGCTGTGAAATCATGAAGGATGACGGTACAATGGCAAGAAAGGATGACCTGATTGAATTTGCCAAGAAGCATGGATTAAAGATTGGTACTATAAAGGATCTTGTTCAGTACCGTAAGGAGCATGAGGTATTTGTCGAATGTGTGGCAAAAGCCAAGATGCCGACACGGTATGGAGAATTCATGATTTACGGTTATGTTAATAAGCTAAATGGTGAACATCATGTTGCACTTGTCAAGGGAGATATCACGGATGGCGAACCGGTATTGTGCAGGGTTCATTCCGAGTGTCTTACAGGAGATGCATTAGGTTCTGCAAGGTGCGACTGCGGACAGCAGTATGATGCGGCGATGAAGATGATTGCAAAAGAAGGCAGAGGTGTGTTACTCTATCTGAGGCAGGAAGGTCGAGGGATTGGTCTTATCAATAAGATCCGCGCCTATGAGCTTCAGGATAAGGGAAGGGATACAGTGGAGGCTAATCTTGAGCTGGGATTTCCCGAGGATGCCAGAGATTACACGATAGGAACACAGATACTTGTTGACCTGGGTATTAAGGAGCTTCGTCTTATGACAAACAATCCGCTCAAGGTATATGGACTTGAGGGTTACGGATTAAGTATTGTTGAGCGTGTGCCAATCATCATGGAGCCGGGACAATATGATGCATTTTACCTTAAGACCAAGCAGGATAAGATGGGACATATACTGAATCTGAGTTGATGAATGTACATTATGTTAACCGGATGTGGTGCGATGATTTCATAAGAACTACGGTCGGCGTATAACCGGGTTACCCAGACCTTGTGCGCCCCCGCAAGGGGGATGGCTTAAGTTGATGACGTTGGGACCGATTAATGTTTATATAAATTATCATAAAATATATGTAACTGTTCAGAACCAATGTCAGTAACTTAAGCATTGTGGTTCACCTCATCCGTCAGCAAATCTTTGATTTGCTGACACCTTCCCCTCTAGGGGAAGGCTTTAAGTTGATGACATTGGTTCAGAACCTGGCAGATTGGCAAATGGTTCTGAATAGTTACAAAAAATATATATAAAATGAGAGACAGAAAGGAAGAACGAGTATGAAGACTTTAGAAGGAAAATTAGTAGCAAATGACATGAAGGTAGGTATTGTTGCCTCAAGATTTAATGAATTTATTGTGTCAAAGCTTATTGGTGGAGCAGTTGACGGTTTGACAAGACATGATGTGCCGGAGGATAATATAACTCTTGCATGGGTACCCGGTGCATTTGAGATTCCTGTGGCTGCAAAAAGAATGGCAGAGTCTGGAGAGTATGATGCGGTTATCTGCCTCGGAACAGTAATACGTGGAGCAACAAGTCATTATGATTATGTGTGCAACGAAGTTTCAAAGGGTATTGCACAGGTATCATTGCAGACAGGAGTTCCGGTAATGTTCGGAATTGTAACTACAGAGAATATAGAGCAGGCAATTGAGCGTGCGGGAACCAAGGCGGGCAACAAGGGTTATGACTGTGCGCTTGGTGCGATTGAAATGGTCAATCTGTTGAAGCAGATGTAAGGGATATGTACGGATGTCATTTAGTAACAGTTAAGCATTCAGCTTCACTGTTACGCATCGGGCACAGTTAAGCATTCAAATGTGCCTGATGTCGGTATAATTTTACGATAAAAGGAAAGAAGATATATGTCGGCACTGTTATTTTTTGATATTGACGGAACACTGATAACGCTTGATAAAACACATAGAATGCCTGATAGTACCAGGAATGCACTTATTAAGGCAAAGAAGAACGGGCATAAGATATTCATTAATACCGGAAGAGTGAAATCGGCGATAGATAAGAATTTGCTTGATTTCGGATTTGACGGATTGGTGTGTGGCTGTGGTACTTATATTGAATATGAAGGGCAGGAGCTTTATCATCATAAGCTATCAAAGGAAAAATGTGTGGAATATGCTGATAAACTTCATGACCTTGGCTTTGAGACCGTGTTTGAAGGAAAAGACAGGCTGTTCATTGATGGTGAACATTCTCCCGGAAGCTTCATGAATTATATATATGAATACTTTTCAAAAAACAGTGATTATCCGATAGAATTATATACCCATAAGGATTTAATATATGATAAATTCACAACAGTTTGTCGAAAAGACAGTGATATGGAATTATTCGAACAATATTTTTCAAATGATTTTTATCTGATTCCACACGGATTTTCGGTTATTGAAGTGGTACCAGAGGGATGTTCAAAGGCTACGGGAATTAAGTATCTTGTTGAAAAGTTTAATGCATCCTTAGAGGATTGTTACGCATTCGGTGATTCGGTAAATGATATGGAGATGCTGAAGTTTGTCAGGCATTCGGTTGCCATGGGTAATTCGGTGGAGGATATTGTCGATAAGGTTGAATATAAAACTACCGATGTTACAGAAGACGGAATAGAAAATGCGCTTAAACATTATGGACTTATATGACTGGGATGAGTCTTGCCATAAGACCATCGTAATCACACTGCTTTAGACGTTGTGTTAAGTTAGTTCAAAGTAGTGGATTATGATATCTCAGACAGAGATGACCCCCGCCTCTAAGCAAAGCGTAGGCGGGGGCAGGAAACCATCCTGCTTTAGTCAATGGATGGTTCAATTTAGCAGGGAAGGTTATGAGTATGATTCGATTGAATAACAGACAATTGCATATTGTATTGGGTGTACTCGTCATAGCTTCAATATTGATAGGCGGGCTGCTTGTGATAAGCAAAGATGAGTCTGTGATTGTTCATGGAGAATTATCCACACTTGATAACATATCTGACGGATGGGTGGCTTCGTATGAAACACTGGATGAGACAACATGGAGACAGTTCGGAAATACCAATGATATTAATGCCAAATGGAATATAACAGAGGTTCTGAATCTTCCGAATACATTCAAGGTCAGTCAAGAAAATGAGGTGATGTTATCTCATAAAATCCCTGATTTTAATGAGGAAAAGCTTTATCTTGTATTCACATCAAAAGGGCAGCAGGTGGAGATCAGGGCTGATAATAATGTTATATATGAAATGACAGATGAGGAAATAAGCTTTCCGTATCATATTGTATCTGTAGACTATCAATACAGAAACGGTAATCTCACATTTAAGGTCAGAAATGATAATGATAACCGGGTATCTATTGGCGAAGTGAAGATTGGTACCTATACAGAGCTTATGTCGGATGCATTCAGAGAAAACGGAGGATTTGTAATATTCGGTATTTTTCTTATTATCGTAAGTATCGGACTTTTTGTTATATGTGTATTTATTAAGACTAAGAAGGCTGACAGGAATAAGAAACTAATGCTGATTTACAGCAGCTTTGAGGCTTTTCTTACCGGATTGCTTTTTATTGTGCATAGCAGAATCTTTCGTATTGTGATTAATTGGGAAATGATTAATTATTATATACGTTCATGTATGTTTCTTATTGTGGGAGTAAGTCATCTCATTGTTGTGAGATGCCTTATCAGAAGAAAAAAGATATTGACCGTAGTTGATATTGGTGTTGCGTTCAACTGTATAATGTTTGTCAGTGTTATGGTACTTCAATGGTTTGGACTTCTGACATTTGATACAATATATATTATATGCCTAAGTCTTTTGGGGATTGAGATTCTTGTCTATACTCTTCTGTTGGGAAGTGCATCTTACGATTACAGGCAGCATGAGGGCATACCTGTATTTATTGCCAATATATTACTGGTAATCGCAGGAGTGATTGAACTTATCCTCTATATTACAGGTTCATCTAAAGTATATGCCGGACTGCCGCTGATTGCAGGCTGTTTTATGTATTTTATCATAATTTGGAATTATGGACTTAACCGGGCTGCATTTGTTGATGCAAGTAAGGAGACTGAAGATAACAATATAAGCATTATAAGAGAGCAGGTTATCGAGGAGCTTAATCCCAATCTGTTATTTGCTTCATTTAAGTCGTTACAGAATATGATTAAGGCAGAATCTGAAAACAGTACCAAAATGATATATTATATATCTGTGTATCTTATGGATAACATCAAGGCCATGAATAACAGGGGAGATATTATTTCATTTGATGAAGAACTTGAACATATTATGGCGTATCTTCAACTTCAGAAAATGCGGAACAACAACCTGTCATTTGTTGTGGAAGCTAAGGTAAGAGGATTCAAGGTTCCGAGAAATTCATTGGAACCTATGGTTGAAAATGCAGTTAAATACGGAGTCGGAGGAAAATCCAACAGGGGAAATGTTGTTGTCAGAACTTATGAGAGAAGGGATGGCTATGCTATCCAGATCATTGATGATGGTATCGGGTTTGATCCAAGCCGGCTTAAGAAACAAAGCCCCACTGCTTTGAAAAATCTGTGTGCTTTATTGGAAGAAAAATGTATGGCAAAGACAGAGATTATATCAAAAGAGGGAAAGGGAACGGTAATTACAGCAGTATTGCCGATGATAGATAATGAGCTGATGTAAAAATATTACTTGACACATTCATAATATGAATAGATAATATAAGCTGATTTTTACTATTACACATGTCTCATATAAATAACTGTATAGATTGGCTGTGTATAGTAATGGTGCAATAATTATAGTTATGTGATGAGAGGTCAGATATGGATAACGAAAATAACCAATGGTTCAACAATGATGAGTCGAAAACAAATAAAAAGGTAGCACCGGAGAATATGAGTATGGCAGACAGATTTATTACTGCGATGTTCTTGCCGGGAGAGTATCCATCACTTATGAAATTAACTATGGGAAGGATTATTTCTTATCTTACAGTGTTGATTCTTCTGGTAAGTCTGATTCAATATGGTATACCGATGCTTGCCTCTATAGCGGGACATGGTGGCGTTCGTAACTATATAATTGAAGAACTTCCGGAGTTTTCCTTTGAAAATGGTAAATTTACTCTGGCAGATAAATTAGAGGTTAAGGATAATGACGCCGGTGTATATATTCTTGTGGATACATCAGTTGATAAATTCACAGAAGATGATGTTGCGACGGATATGGCGGAGGTATTTCTTGTAAGCAATACCAATATGCTTATGTATAACAATGTAATGGGAGTTGGCGGTGTAGTACAGGAACAAGAATTATCAAAGTTTGGCGATATGTCGTTTAATAATGAGAGTATTGCGAAATTTGCACCGGTTATATATATATGCATGATCTTTTCCTTTGTTTTGTTATATGTATTAACATTTATAAAATATCTGATAACAGGATTTTTCTATGCATTAATAATGTATATGATATCAAAGTTAATGACAGGAAAAGCTACTCTCGGAGTCATGTATAAGATTGCAATATTTGCACAATCAATAGGTGTAATTGTGGTTGCCGTTGCCGACTTTATCGGTGCTCCTGTACTGATGATGGCGGGAAGTACATTCTCTATGTTAGTAACTGTGCTTATCATGAATAGAGCGTACTTTAAGATTGCACCTCCGACAACAATGATGTGATTTCATCCGGTGACAATTTGCTCAGATTAGAATTATGGTAGGTGCCGTCTGTTGTAACATCACGACCAAACCAATCGGGCGGAATATATTCGTTGGCGGTTTTCTCGTCAGGAAATTCTACCTCAGCTAACATTAAACCATCTAAATCTTTGTGGAAGATATCAAGCTCTATCGTCAGATCATCTTTCTCGGGAAGCTTATATCTTGTCTTACTTATTACAGTACCTTCAGTTTTTGAAAGCAGCTTATTATATGCTTCTTCTGATAATGGGAATTCTTCTTCCTGTCTGGACATAAAACCGGGTCCTTTGTAGGTAAGTATATATTCGTTATCTTTCTTCCTGATCCTCAACACCGGATCCGTGATGATATAAGCCTGCTCTAATTCGTTGCATGGATATTCATAATAATTATCCGGCAGCTTTTCTTTAACTATAAGAAATTTTCTTTCTATTTCCATGAATTGTATCTCCTTTTTTATAATATGTCTGAATTGCTGTTCAATCCAATTATAGCATATTAGTCACAGATATTGAAGTAGATTAGATTTTGTGCTATATTGTGAACATATTAAGCTGAAATAATAATTGATTCAGGAGGTTATATGTTATGAAGAAAGCATATCTTTTTTTTGCGGAAGGATTTGAGGAGGTTGAGGCACTTACCGTTGTGGATTTGTTAAGACGAGGAAAGGTTGACTGTGTTACCGTGTCTGTTTCGGGAGATTATGATGTTACAGGTTCACATGGAATTACCATAAGAGCAGACAGACTGTTTGGAGAGAGAGATCTGTCTGATGCAGACATGCTCATTCTTCCGGGAGGAATGCCCGGAACCAATAATCTTAAAGCTCATGCTGAACTTGATAAGCTGATCCGTCAATATGATAAAGACGGAAAGTATCTGGCTGCAGTGTGTGCGGCTCCGACCGTATATGGAGAAAAGGGACTTCTCGAGGGTAAAAATGCTACCTGTTATCCGGGACTGGAGGATGGTCTTAAGGGGGCCAATACTAAGACGGATCCGGTTGTACACGACGGACAGTATATTACAAGTCGTGGAATGGGAACGAGTATAGATTTCGGACTTAAGCTTTTAGAGTTGTTGGAAGGCAGGGAAATTGCGGATACTATCGGAAAGGCTATTGTATATCTGAAGTAAGGTTTTATTATTATATGTAGGTATGAAAGAATGTATGAGATAAGTGTGTCGGTCAGGGGACTTGTGGAATTCATTTTCAGAAATGGGGATATAACCGGTGGTGAGGGCTCATTTAATAAGGATGCCATGCAGGCCGGAAGCCGTATTCACAGGAAAATTCAGGGGAAGATGGGTATCAATTATCAGGCTGAGGTTCCGCTTAAGATTAATATAGAAAGACCGGATTATATCCTTACGGTTGAGGGAAGAGCGGACGGAATTTTGACCGAGGACAATTTGGTTACGATTGACGAGATCAAAGGAATATATAAGAAGCTGGAGACTCTTTCGGAACCGATATATGTTCATAAAGCTCAGGCAATGTGCTATGCATATATATATGCTCTGCAGAATGAACTTTCGGAGATAGCCGTACAGATGACATACTGCAATCTCGATACGGAACAGATTAAACGATTCAAAGAAACAATAAGTTTTGATGATTTGAAGATATGGTTTGATGATCTGATTGATAAATACTGTGTATGGATGCAATTTGATATTGATAACAGAGAACTTAGAAATGAATCCATTGACGGGCTTGCTTTTCCCTATGAATATCGTCCCGGACAAAAGGATATGGCCACAATGGTATATCTGTCTGTAAGGGACAGAAAGAATCTTTTTGTTCAGGCACCAACGGGAATCGGCAAGACTATGGCGGCAATCTTTCCGGCAATTCAGGCAATGGGGAATGGATACGGAGAGAAGCTTTTTTATCTGACGGCAAAGACCATTGCCGGAAGTGTGGTACTGGATGGTCTTAACATTTTAAGAGAGGACGGTCTTCATTTCAGAAGTGTCATGATCACGGCTAAGGAAAAGATATGCCCTATGGATGAGGTTAATTGTGATCCGGATTACTGTCCATATGCTAAGGGTCACTATGACAGAATCAACGAGGCAATGTATGACTGTCTGGTGAATGAGAATAATATTACAAGAGATGTGTTGTTAGAATATGCGAATAAGCATATGGTCTGTCCCTTTGAAATGGGACTTGATGTGAGTCTTTTTGTGGATGGCATAATATGCGATTATAACTATGTGTTTGATCCTAAGGTTAAGCTTAGAAGGTATTTTGGAGAGGGTGCCAAGGGGGAATATATCTTTCTTACAGATGAGGCACATAACCTTGTGGACAGGGCTTCGTCGATGTACAGTGCTCAGATTTACAAGGAGGATTTTTTAAATCTTAGAAAGATTCTTAAACCATTTAACGGCAAGATAGGAAAGCTTTTGTCAGCGTGTAATAAAGAACTGCTGGAGCTTAAGAAGCAGTGCGTTAATAATGGAGATACAGGCAGACATTATGTACTTGTTTCTGATATAAGCGGACTTTACCTAAAACTCTTAAGACTTCATGCACAGATGGAATCATTTATGGAGGAGAGTCGGGAGATTGGTGCGTTAAAACCATATAAGGAAGAGATACTTGATTTTTATTTTCAGATAAATCATTTTCTTAATATATATGAACTGGTTGATGACAGTTATGAGATATATGGAGAGCAGGTGGATGATGGATCATTTATGCTCAGACTTTACTGTATTCATCCGGCATCCAATCTTACGGACTGCATAGAGAAAGGAAATGCCACCATCTTCTTCTCGGCAACCATGCTGCCGATAAATTATTACAAGGAGCTTCTTCATGACTGTGAAGAGGACAGGGCCATATATGTGCCATCACCGTTTCCAAAGGAGAACCGCAGGATCTTTGTGGGAAGAGATGTGAGCAGCAGGTATAAGAAAAGAGGTCCTGAAATGTATGGTAAATTTGCAAGATATATTGATGTAATGATTCAGGAAAGACGGGGAAATTATATGGCGTTTTTTCCATCTTATAAAATGATGGAGGATATATATGATAAGGCAATGGAAATGTCACTTTTTAACGGATATGAGGTTATAAAGCAGGATGCGCATCTGTCAGAGCAGGGAAGGGAAGAATTTATTGCCAGGTTCAGACAGTCGGAAAAGCCTGTGCTTGGCTTCTGCATTTTAGGAGGAATATTCTCCGAAGGAATCGATCTTGCAGGTGAGGATCTGATAGGCGCGGCAATCATAGGAACAGGACTTCCGATGGTATGCAATGAGAATGAGATAAAGCTTAATTATTTCTCTAAGCGGGAGAATAAAGGGTTTGAATATGCCTATCTCTATCCGGGAATGAACAAGGTGCAGCAGGCTGCGGGGCGGGTGATTCGTACCATGTATGATAAGGGTGTGATACTGCTCCTTGATGAAAGGTTTATAACGAAGCAGGTGGTGGATACTTTTCCTGCAGAATGGGAAGACTACAGGATTGTTACATTGGATACGGCTGCTTCATCGATTGCGGAATTCTGGAACGGGTCTTAGTAAAATTTGCGGAAGTATCCCGCTCAAAGAACAAATACACACATCTTACCGGAACAGTTCAATGTGAATATTAACTTGGAAATGCAGGCGCAAACCTCATACAAACAGAAACATCTTGTATTCACATAAACCTTGTGATAAACTCAACACAGCGAGTCTTGACGAAACAAGTACAAAGGAGACGAAATGAAAAGATTATTTGTTAGCGATCTTGACGGAACCCTTTTGAATGTAGCCGCCAAGTTAAATGAAGAGACAATAGAGATAATTAATAAATGTATATCGGAAGGGATGGATTTCACCATTTCGACAGCAAGAACCCCTGCGACAGCTCTTAAGATACTGAAACCTCTTAATCTTAAACTGCCGATTACGTTGATGAATGGCGTGTTGGTTTATGATATAGCCAATGAAAGGTATATAAAAGAGGAGTATTTGGACGAGCTGGTGGTTATGGTCATTCTGGGACTTATAAAAATGAGAGGTCTTTCGTGCTTTCTCTATGGGGTAAAGGATGGACAGTTTACTGCATATTATGATAGTGTGGAATCGAAATCATTAAACTATTTTCGTAACGAGCGAATCATGAAATATGACAAGAAATTTGTTGAGGTTGAGGATCTGAGTCTGGTTGCGGGAGACAGAATACTTTATTGTGTGTTAAGAGAACCTAAGGAGAAACTGGAGGGACTAAGGAGAGAGCTTACGGTTGTGAAAGGGGTTAAGACAGAATTTTACCCTGATGTATATAACAGTGAATATTATATGTTAGAGATATACAGTGATGCTGCTTCGAAGAAAGATGCACTTGAGTTTTTGAGAAAACAGGGAAAGTATGACAGTGTTACAGGATTTGGTGATAATCTTAACGATAAGGCTCTTTATGAGGCCTGTGACTATTTCTATGCTGTAAGTAATGCACATCCGGAGATTCAGAACATGGCAGATTCGGTCATTCCTTCCAATGAGGAGAATGGAGTCGCAAGGTATCTTGAACAGATAATGAAAGAATGAGCATCGCAGAGCTTGAGCGTGTATGCAGGAAGCTTCATAAGGTGAAAAGCAGATGTAACTGAAGGCGACCTGAAAGAATGAACAAAGTGGCTGAAAGTAGATAATTGCGAAACCCTTGTTTATATGTACAATCTAATACACAATATTAATGAGTTTCGCAATCACCTAATTATTTGAGAAAAAATGACAGGAGATGTAATTTAGATGGAGAATATTACGGTTAAGGATATTGTAAAAATGACCGGAGGAGTATTGCTTTGCGGCGATGAGAATACGGTAATAACTGATATATGCATTAATTCCAAGGAAATCAAGGAAGGTGATCTCTTTGTTCCGATTATTGGAGAAAATGTTGATGCACACAGATTTATCGAATCGGCTTTGGAAAAAGGAGCGGCTACACTCACGTCTGAACATGATGGTGCTATTGCTGCGGAAAAACCATATATTCGTGTCGATGACACTCAGGAGGCATTGAAGAGGATAGGAGCGGGAATCAGAACCGGACTTATTGATATTCCGGTTGTAGCGGTAACGGGGAGTGTCGGAAAGACTACAACCAGAACCATGATAGCCCATGCCCTTTCGGCAGGAAAGGAAACCTATCAGACGGAGAAGAATTTTAATTCTCAGATAGGAGTTCCGATTACACTTTCGCGAATGAGTGCAGGGGATGAGATAGCAGTCTTAGAGCTTGGAATAAGCGAAGATGGTCAGATGGATGTTTTGTCTGAAATGGTAAGACCTGATATGGCAGTGGTAACAACAATCGGTGTGGCACATATTGAGTTCATGAAGACAAGAGAGAATATAAGAAAACAGAAGTTATCTATAATTCATTCCATGAAAAAAGACGGAATACTTTTTTTGAATGGCGATGATGATATGCTTCAGGATGCAGTCAAGACAGAGAAGATAACGTGCAAGACCATATATTACGGAACTGAGAGCTGGTGTGATTATTATGCTAAGAATATTGTATTTCACAGTGATCATACCACATTTACATTTGTACATGGTGCACAGCAAAAGGAGGTTTTTCTGAAGGCATTCGGAAAGCATAATGTTGCGAATTGTGTGGCGGCTTTGGCAGTTGCTAATGAAAATGGTGTTCCTATTGAAAAAGCAGTTGCATATATGGAATCTTATGAAGGACCTCGTCAAAAGATAATAAAAGCCGATGGCAAGTTTACAATGATCGATGACACGTATAACGCAAGTCCGGATTCGATGCGTGCAAGCATTGATGTGTTATGTGATATGCCTTGTAAGGGAAAACGTGTTGCCATGCTCGGCGATATGCTGGAGCTTGGTGATAATTCGGAGGAGTATCATAGAGCAATTGGCAGATACCTTATGAGTAAGTCTGTGGATGAGGTGTATGTTGTCGGAGAGCTGGCATCATATATTAAAGATGAGATGATGAAAAGTGCTTCGGATAAGATACGAGTATTTTCATTATCTGACAGAGAGGAAGCTGCGATGAGTCTTATGGCTGTGCTTCAGCCTGAGGATCTGCTTCTTGTTAAAGCGTCTAACGGAATGCATTTAGATGAATTGGTCAATATTCTAAAATCATCATGATGATGAGTGAATTTTGACTATAGTTGATATTGTATGAAAAAATAATATATTTTTTGTGCATTTTGTCTTGAATATTTATAAATATATTTCTTTGCTTGTCGATACTGGAGAAAATTATTTAAAAAGTTGCAAAAAATATGTTTATGGAGTAGTATGAACATTGAAGTTTAGTAACGTGGGTTTTTATATACATAACGTGACTGCTAAAAAAGAACAGTTACTATATAAAATGGAGGGTTGAATCATGGCAACAAAGAAGGAAGAGCAGGTTAAGGCAGCTATGGCTAAGGTGGAAGCAGCTAAGAAGGCAGAGGCAGTAGCAACTAAGAAGGCACCTGCAAAGAAGACAACAGCTAAGAAAGCACCTGCAAAGAAGACAACAACCAAGGCAACAGCAGCTAAGACAGAAGAGAAGACAACAGCAGCTAAGGCAGCAGAGAAGACAACAGCAGCTAAGGCAGCAGAGAAGACAACAGCAGCTAAGGCAGCAGAGAAGACAACAGCAGCTAAGGCAGCAGAGAAGACAACGACAGCTAAGGCAGCAGAGAAGACAACAGCTACGAAGACAGCAGCAAAGAAGACAACGGCAACCAAGACAACAGCTAAGAAGGCACCTGCAAAGAAGACGACAACTAAGGCAGCAGCTAAGAAGGCACCTGCTAAGAAAACAACAGAGACAGTTTATGTTCAGTGCTTTGGATATGAGGTTACAACCGATGATATCAAGGCAAAGGTTACGGATGCTTAGGAAAGAAGACTGTTAAAGAGCTTAACATTTATGTAAAGCCAGAAGAGGGTAAGATATACTATACAGCAGATGGTGAGCAGGGAAGCGTTGATCTTTAATCAGATGCTTAAGATTTTCAAGTTAGTTATATATTTAATAAGTAGAGGACACCGGTTTTTCGGTGTCCTTTTTTTATCCGGAGAAGAACTTTATTGTCCTTCCTTTTGTGGAAAATGTTGCTGAGTTGTTTAAAATGTTGAAAAAAATAAGCGAAATTACAAGTTTATTGATTTTATCTATGCAATTTGACCAATTCATACACATATATATAATCCGGGAGAAGAAACTGTCTTGCTACATGGCGCAGGAAGTGATATGAGTGAGATTCGTTGTGTTAAACAATGCAGGGAGAGCATTCCAATCTTTTCTTCATGGAATGTGGATGGCATGATCTTTCTCGGTACATTCAATTTTTTTTTAAAAAACGGATTACATGTGCCTGAGGATATCTCTGTTATCGGTTTTGATAATCTGAAAGAGGGAAGAGTGGCTCATCCACAGCTTACATCAATATCCCAGCATCCGGAAGAAAAGGTGCATAAAGCAGGGGATAAAAAATCTTAAATTAATGATATTGCAACAGAAGGGCAAGGTATAATAATGTATTATCGTATTGGTGAAACATTAGAGGAATGTGAAAGAGAAGATATCGGAGGCGGACATCAGCAGTATGTTGCACTTTTGACTTCGGCAGAATGGTCAGAGGAACAGGAAAGTTTCGATATGGGAATTGATATTGAGCCGGATGCTTATGAGATTATGTCAACTAAGGCAGAAGTCAACTATGATTCTCTGACAGGAACATTCTGTATACCGGATCGTAATAATCTTTCAGGTAATGATAAGAGATTTGCATTTGCTTTGGATGAGAAGGGGATTGTATTCATTGATGACAGCGGTACAGCAAAACAGTTGATTCAGGGAGTGCAAAGAACCAGAAAATGGAAATTTCCAAGTCTGGAACGTTTTCTATATGATTTCCTTGAGCAGATCATAAAGGATGATCTTACTCTTATGGAGAACTATGAGAAAGAACTGGATGAGATGGATGACATAATTTTGAACGATAAAGGAGAGGTTACTGCTGAACGTGTCAATGATATCCGCAAAGATATACGGAATCTTCGAGTTCACTACGAACAGCTCATGGATCTTGGTCAGGAACTGGAAGAAAACGAGAATCACTTCTTTGAGAAGGAAAATATACGATACTTTCACTTGTTTTCCAATCGTGTAGCCAGATTGCGGGATGTATCGATCGGGCTTAATGATTATACGATGCAGATTCGTGATATATATAAGTCTCATCTCGATATCAAGCAGAATCATATTATGACTGTGTTGACGGTGGTTACAACGATATTCATGCCACTCACCCTGATCGTTGGATGGTATGGCATGAATTTCAGATATATGCCGGAATTGGAAACAAGATGGGGCTACCCGGTTGTGATCATAGTAAGTGTTGTGATTGTATTGGGTAGTTTGTTATTTTTCAAAAAGAAAAAGTGGCTGTAAGATATTTTAACCGGAAAGAGAAGACATGCAAGCGAGTCCTGACTACATCTTCACGTAAAAGAGAAGACACGCAAGCGGGTTCTGACTACATCTTCATGTGAAAGAGAAGACAGTGGCTGCACCTGAAACAGCTTATTAGGAAAAGAAACGGTATTGCTTCACAGCGCTGAAAGTGATATATTAAGAATGGATGTCAGACGAAGCCGGTCTTGATTGTGTAAGACGGAGTGGTGAATAAATCAAAAGTATTAATCTTTTGCAGGAGGTACATATATAATTATGAAATTAGGATTTATCGGTTGTGGTAATATGGCAAGTGCCATGATGAAGGGAATAATTGAGAATAAGATAATAGGTTCAGATGAAATAATTGCATCTGATGTACTGGAGGCAAGTGTTTGTAAGGCAAAGAATAACCTTGGAATAGCGGTGACCACTGATAATAAAGAGGTGGTTTCAAAGTCGGATATTATTGTTTTGGCCGTAAAGCCGCAATATTACGAGTTATAACTGAGATAAAAGACAGTGTTAATTCTGAACAGATAATTGTAACGATTGCACCCGGTAAAACTCTTGACTGGGTTTCGGATAAGTTCGGTAGGAATATAAAGATTGTGCGTACAATGCCTAATACACCGGCACTGGTTGGAGAAGGGATTACAGCTTTATGTCGCAACGAGAATGTAACGGAGGAAGAGCTTGACAGGGTTGTTACTATCATGAAGGGCTTCGGCAAGTGTGAAGTTATATCGGAAGGACTTATGGATGTAGTAGTATCAGTAAGCAGCAGTTCACCTGCGTATGTATTCATGTTCATTGAGGCAATGGCTGATGCGGCGGTTGCCGATGGTATGCCGAGAGCACAGGCATATGAATTTGCTGCACAGGCGGTTCTTGGAAGTGCCAAGATGGTATTAGAGACAGGAAAGCATCCGGGAGAGTTAAAGGATATGGTATGTTCTCCGGGCGGAACAACCATTGAGGCAGTTCGTGTGTTGGAGGAAAAAGGAATGCGCAGTGCGGTGATCGAGGCGATGAAGGCATGTACCGCAAAGGCAAAGGGATTATAAAATATAATCAAATTTATACGAAGATTATATATTATATTTACGAGGAGGTAGAGAATTATGCAGTATGAAATCATTGGAAAGACGGTTCCGGCGGTGGAAGTAACTCTCAACAGAGGGGAGTCGATGTACACGCAAAGCGGTGGAATGGTATGGCAGACAGAGGGGATTTCAATGAGTACAAACACTAAAGGTGGTCTCATGAAGGGTATTGGAAGAATGTTTGCCGGTGAATCCATGTTTATGGCAACATATGCTGCTAATGTTGACGGAGCTAAGATTGCCTTCGGTTCAACTGTTCCCGGAGATATTATTCCGATTAATCTTACAGGTAATCCGGGAATCATTGCACAGAAGAGAGCTTTCCTTTGTGCGCAGGATGGTGTGAATGTCAATATTACACTTACCAAGAAATTTTCATCAGGTCTTTTCGGAGGAGAGGGATTTATACTTGAGGATATCTCGGGAGACGGATATGCATTCCTGGAGGTTGATGGTGACCAGGTCGTTAAAGAGCTTGCGGCAGGCGAGGTAATTAAGGTTGATACAGGTAATGTTGTCGCATTTGATAAGACAGTTCATTATGAAGTTGAGACGGTTAAAGGACTTAGCAATATCTTCTTTGGGGGAGAGGGTCTGTTCCTTACAAAGCTTACGGGACCGGGACGTGTAGTATTGCAGACACAGAACTTTAATGACTTCGCAGGTCGTATTATCAGCATGATGCCGAGCCGTGGATGATGTTATTTTGACAGTATCATAGTAGTAAAATACTTAAACAATTATGATATATGCTTTGCGCAGTTCCTAAGATTAGGCTGAGCGATATTTATATGTAAGTTGCATCGAATCCCTTACGGGATTGCACGGTAGCGAGACCGGAAAATATGGGTGTCAAATGATATTTTGACACCCATATAATATTATCAGACAATGATATTTCAGTGAGATATGTCACATGTTTAAGCGAAGTAAGGTGGCATACCTGAAAATAAGGTATAGGTGATTGCCACAATTACCCGCACATAATGTAAACAGGGAGGGCAGAGGTTGGAAGAGAGGAAGAATAAGTGGAGGTCGATAAGAAATAATATATTCAAAATGGTATCTGTCGGTGTTGTGGATGAGCCAATCAATCAGGCTTATGATATTATAAGTACCGGTGCACTTATAATAAATCTCGTAGCAGCTGTTATGAATACCTTTGATAAGCTGAGCAGTCTGTATGGTAATGCCTTTTTAATGATAGAGAGAGTTACGGTGGCTTTTTTTGCAATTGATTTTATTCTGAGACTTATCACTGCACCGGAGATGTATCCCGATATTTCTTCTAAAAGAGCGTTTAGGAAATATATATTATCATTTGCCGGAATAGTGGATATTTTGTCGTTCCTGCCTTATTATCTTCCGGTATTCTTTCCGGCGGGAGCCGCGGTGTTTCGGATGTTCAGGGTTGTCCGGATATTAAGGCTTTTCAGGATCAATGCCTATTATGATTCTCTCAATGTTATTACTGAGGTGCTTAACAGTAAGAAACAGCAGCTTCTGTCGTCTGTGTTTATAATTATGGTGTTGATGGTGGCAGCCAGTCTTTGTATGTATAGTGTAGAGCATGAGGCACAACCGGAGGTTTTTCAGAACGCATTTTCCGGAATATGGTGGGCCGCATCCACACTGCTCACGGTAGGCTATGGAGATATATATCCGATAACGACTATAGGAAAATTCTTAGCCATTGTAATTGCTTTTTTAGGTGTAGGTATGGTGGCTATTCCAACAGGTATTATTTCAGCAGGATTTGTGGAACAGTATTCAAAGCTTACGGAACTTGGAGATTATGCTGCCGAGCAGAGTATTCATTTTATTGAGGTGGTAATTGGAAAAAGAGATAAATGGGCAGGAAAACTCATAAAAGAGTTAGGACTTCCGGCTAATACGATAATAGCTCTAATTGAACGAGGGGATGATGTTCTTATTCCCAGGGGAGATGTAAAGCTTAAAGAGGGAGATGTTTTAGTGCTGGGCTCTGAGGTCTTAAAGACAGGCAGACCGCTTCATTTGACTGAGGTTAATATTGGTCCCGGACACTCCTGGATTGGACAAGCGATAAAGGACCTTGATATATCAAGAAAGTTACTGATCGTTACGATCAAAAGAGGTAACAGATCACTTATTCCGGGTGGAGAGATGATAATTGAAGAAGGCGATGTGGTCATAATAAGTGATTTCAGAAAGCAGTAAAGTTTTTTTAATATAGCCAAGTCTGGGGGGTGAGACTTGAAAATCATAAGATAAGTAAGGCAGGTATTAATGATGGATTATGTAGAAGAATTTCCGGAATTTACGGTAGAGATGAAAAAAACACATACTATATTGATTCCCAATGCGCTTCCGGTACACTTTTCCCTTATGGGTTCGGTGTTTCGTGAGGCAGGGTATAAGATTGAGTTTCTCAATTATGAGGGGAAGAAGATTATCGATACGGGTCTCAAATACGTGCATAATGATGCTTGTTACCCTGCAATCGTAGTTATCGGGCAACTTATATATGCTTTGGAGTCAGGAGATTATGACCCGCATACTACGGCCCTTATGCTATATCAGACAGGCGGAGGATGTCGGGCGTCTAATTATGTACATTTACTTCGAAAGGGATTGAAGCAGGCGGGATTTGAATACGTTCCGGTTGTATCCGTTAATTTTGGAGGAATTGAACACAATAGCGGTTTTTCCATTACGCCGATGATGTTTCTGAAAGGGCTTATTACGTGGCTTTACGGAGATTATATTATGTTACTCAATAATCAGGTACGTCCTTATGAGGTGGACAAGGGAGCTTCGAAGCAGTTGATGGAAAAATGGCGGAAACGTCTTACTGAGCAGATACGCATTAACAAAGGAATATCAATTATTTCCATTCGAAGAAATTTCAAGGCGATTGCGAAAGATTATTCTGCAATTGATGTCGAGTATGTGGATAAACCAAAGGTGGGTATTGTTGGAGAGATATATGTGAAATATGCGGATTTTGGCAATAATCATCTTCAGGATTTTTTGGTGGAGCAGGGAGCGGAGATCACGGTTCCGGGAATTCTCGGATTTGCTTTATATAGTCTCAATATAGGTAAAGAGAATTATTATATGTATGGCGATAAAAGCGGATTATGGTTTTCAAAAATAGCAGTAACTTATGTTGAGCAGCTTGAGAAAACTATGATTTCTGTGTTAAAGCATTTTCCTCAGTTTCGTAGTCCTATGCCATTTAAGAGGCTGAAAAAGCTTGGCAGAAAGCATATAAATACAGGTGTATGTATGGGCGAAGGCTGGCTGCTGACTGCGGAGATGGCGGAGCTTATTGAAAACGGGTGCAATAATATTGTATGTGTACAACCGTTTGGCTGTCTCCCTAATCATATTGTCGGCAGAGGTAAGATGCGTGAATTGAAGGAGTCGTATCCGGAGGCAAATATATGTCCGGTCGATTATGACCCGGGGGCGACTAAGGTCAATCAGGAGAATCGGATTAAGCTGATGCTTGCAGTTGCAAGAGAAAAGATGGCGTCAGTTTAGAGTTAAATAAATGAGCATACTCTTGATGTTTTTAACTAATTTTGATATACTTGGTAACGGTTAGTAGTCGTAAAATATGGGACCACCGGTGTTGTGAAAAGATACTACGGAACAGTTTAAGTTATTTTGAGACGGTTTCTAAGGTTATGAATTCAAACATATGTGGGATAAAGATATTATGACACAGAATAACTGCAATAAGACTGTCAGTTATATAATATAAAGCATTGGGAGGAATACCTGATATGTATAATAACGGATTGATCATGCAGTACTTTGAGTGGTATCTGCCTGAGGATCATAGTTTATGGAAACAGGCATTGGAAGATGTTTCAAAACTTAAGGCACATGGAGTAAGTGCACTCTGGATGCCGCCGGCTTACAAGGGCGTCGGGGGTGATAAGGATGTTGGATATGGTGTATATGATCTTTATGACCTTGGCGAATTTAAACAGAAGGGTAGCATTCCTACAAAGTATGGAACTAAGAAAGAATATATAGATTTAATACGATCAGCACAGAAGAAGGGTGTTGATATATACGCTGATATTGTGCTTAATCACAAGATAGGGGCAGATGAGACAGAGTTCATTGAAGCGGAAGAGTTTAATGCGAACAGCCGTAATCAGATGGTTGGTGAGGAGAAGACCATTTGCGGATGGACTAAGTTCACGTTTCCGGGACGTAAGGGTAAGTATTCTGATTTTACATGGAATTGGACTCATTTTGACGGGATTGACTGGGATCAGGAGGAAACCAGGAATGCTATATACCGTTTCGCAGGTAAGACATGGGACGAGGATGTTGATGATGAGAATGGTAATTATGATTATCTGATGGGTGCCGATATAGATTTCGAGAATCCAGAGGTCAGAGATGAGCTTTACAAGTGGGGAAAATGGTATCTTAAGATGACAGGTGTCAACGGACTTCGCCTTGACGCCGTGAAGCATATAGGTTTTTATTTCTATAGGGACTGGCTTCCTGTAATGAGGGAGACAACAGGAAAGGATCTTTTTGCAGTCGGCGAATACTGGCACTGGGATGTTAATCATTTAGACAGATATCTCAATAATGTGAATTATGAGATGTCTTTGTTCGATGTCCCTTTGCATATGCATTTTCATGATGCAGCTAAGGCACATGGAGATTACAATATGTCATCTATACTGAATGATACATTGGTTTCACGCCATCCGATGCATGCGGTCACTTTTGTTGATAATCATGATACCCAGCCCGGGCAGGCACTGGAGTCGTGGGTAGAGGATTGGTTCAAGCCACACGCATATGCGATTACCATGCTTAGACAGGATGGTTATCCATGTGTATTTTATGGAGATTATTACGGTATTCCTCATGACGATATCGCTCCTAAGAAGACTCTTCTCAATAAGATGATGAAGATTAGAAAACGTCTTGCTTATGGGCAGCAGCATGACTATTTTGATGATTATAATGTGATAGGTTGGACAAGAGAAGGCGATGAGGAGCATAAGGATTCCGGTATTGCGGTTATTATGTCCGATAGTACAGGCGGCAGTAAGCACATGTATGTAGGTCAGAAATTTTCAGGCAAGTTTTTCAAGGATGTGCTTGGAAATGCAAAATATAACATCAAGATCGGTGAAGATGGATGCGGTGATTTCTATGTGAACAGAGAGACTGTATCAGTATGGATATGCGAAGATGTTAAGTTGTGATTATAATTGTTATAACTCAGTCGGAGAAATTCCACCTACCTCAAAGTGAGGCGCAGGTGGAGGTTATTGCAAGCGGGTTTTAATAATAACATAATGTCGAATAAGGTGTAATGATATGCCGGAATAACGGAGAAGTATGATATGGGAAAAGAAATCAGAACCAAGGCGGTTAAGGAAATGTTCGAGGCGGTTCTAACACTGGAGAATGAGGAAGAGTGTTTTGCGTTTTTTGAGGATGTCTGTACAGTTAATGAACTGCTTACCCTGGCACAGCGCTTTGAGGTGGCTAAGATGTTAACGGAAGGACATACATATCTTGAGGTTGCAGATGAGACGGGAGCTTCAACGGCAACAATTTCAAGAGTTAACCGCTCGCTTAATTATGGTGGCGGAGAGGGATATGATATAGTGTTTGATAGAATGAAAAAGAAAGATCAGGGATCATTTTGATTGGTCCCTGGTCTTTTTCTCCAATTGCTTTGAACGTTCTTTCGCTTCTTTAATCTCAGCTTTGGTAGGCTCATCATCGGCGATGTAGTCTAAAAGCTGCTCAATCAATTGTTTTTTGGTATAGATATCATAGCTTAAAAGTGCTATCATTGCAAAGGCTTTAAGATACTCTGAATCTTCCGGAAATTCCTTTTCGGCAATTTTACATACTTCCGAGATATTCTTTTTGACGTTTATTTTATAGTTCGTTTCAAGATTAAGGATGTCAGAATATATATCTGACATTGTTATGCCTTCGGTCTTCTGGAAATAATTAGTTGTCATAGGATCTAACAGATTCTGGATATCGCTTATGGACAGAAAATTCTTCATATAGTATATATATATCAATAAAATGATATGATCCTTAGAATATTTCTTGCGGTTTGACGGAGGCAGCAGATTATTCTTGGAATAATTGTTGATCATAGTCTTGGTAAGAATCTTATCATCCCCATGACGTTTTGTCCCCGATAACTGTTTATCCATAAAGGTAGTGACCTGATCCATGTATAATTCTATTGAAGGTATATCCTCAGGAAGAATGACATCTGTTTGAATCCATTCTTCAAGTTTTTCTTTGATTTCGTCAAATGTAAACTGTTTCATAATCTTCTCCGGTCCATAGTATTCAAAGTGTTTTGCATATATACGAATAATGCCGGTTTCAGAAAGGCATATACTACTATATATCACATATAATGTACATTATATAGTTTTCAATACTGGATTGCAAGGAAATTTTATACAAAACTTTTATTGATTTTTAATAAGTATATCTTGCTATGAATTGCAAAATCATATATACTTGATTAGAACAAATGTACGATTTGAATAACCGGGGTTTTCCGGAAGAAAGGAATATTATACATATATGGAAGGATTAAATGATAAGCAGTCTGAGGCAGTAATGCAGACTGAAGGACCGGTGCTTTTGCTTGCGGGAGCCGGGAGCGGAAAGACAAGAGTTCTGACTCACAGGGTAGCATATCTGATTGAAGAGAAGGGGGTAGCCCCCTATAATATACTTGCTATTACATTTACCAATAAGGCAGCGGGAGAGATGAGAGACCGGGTAGACCGTATTGTTTCGCATGGAGCAGGAAAGGTATGGGTGTCTACATTTCATTCATTGTGTGTAAGGATTTTACGAAGATATATAGATAAACTGGGATTTGAGAACAGCTTTACGATTTATGACAGCGATGATCAGAAGGCTGCGGTAAAAGCCTGCCTTAAGAAACTTAATATGGATCCTAAGCAGTATCCTGAAAAAAGAATGATTGCGGAGATTTCCAGGGCGAAGGAGCAGTTCATTGCTCCTTATGAGTATGACAGGGAGGCAAGCGGAAACTATTGGAAGATGCAGGTGGCGAAGGTCTATACGGAATACCAGAATAGACTAAAGCAGAGTAACGCTTTGGATTTTGATGATCTGCTTTATAAGACTGTGGAGCTTTTTCAGTTTAACCCGGATATACTTGATGCTTATCAGGAGAGATTCCGGTATATTATGATTGATGAGTATCAGGATACCAATCATATACAATTTCTGTTGGTCAAGCAGTTGGCGTCGAAGTATCATAATCTCTGTGTTGTCGGCGACGATGATCAGTCTATATATAAGTTCCGTGGCGCCAATATATATAATATTTTAAATTTTGAGAAGGAATATCCTGAAGCTAAGGTTATCAAGTTAGAGCAGAATTACCGTTCAACTGGCAATATCCTTAAAGCTGCCAATGGTGTCATATCCAATAATGAAGGCAGAAAGGACAAGAAACTATGGACTGATGAGTCAGAGGGCGAGAAGATAACCTTTGATTTATACGATACAGAATATCTTGAGGCGGAGGCTGCAGTTTCGGAGATTTTGAGACAACATCGTCTTGGGCGTCCGTATCATCATTTTGCTATCCTGTATAGAACTAATGCTCAGTCGAGAATTTTCGAGGAGAAGCTGATGCTCAAGAACGTTCCGTACAGAATAATCGGAGGACAGAATTTCTATGGGCGCAAGGAAGTCAAGGATATAATTTCTTATCTTAAAGTTATAGATAACGGGCAGGATGAACTTGCTGTGCGAAGAATAGTAAATGTTCCCAAGAGAGGAATCGGAGTTGCCAGCATCGATAAGGTTGCAGCTTATGCCGACACCTATGAGATGAGTTTGCTGGACGCATTATATGAAGCAGACAGTATTCCCGGACTTAACAGGGCTGCTGCAAAGATAGACGGATTTACGGAATTAATAACAGAATTTCGGAATATGATTGATAGTGGGCGTTCTCTGGAAGATTTATTCGAGAGTATACTTGAGCAGACGGGATACAGAGCGGAGCTTGTTGCAGAAGGTACAGATGAAGCACAAGTGAGATTGGAGAATATTGATGAACTTAAGAATAAGATAGTTGCTTACGAGATGGAGAATGAGAATCCGACTTTATCAGGATTATTGGAGGAGATTGCTCTGGTGGCAGAGATTGACAGTGTATCAGAGAGTGAGGATGTTGTGCTTCTGATGACTCTCCATAGTGCAAAAGGTCTGGAGTTTCCGTGTGTGTTTATGGGTGGTATGGAGGACAGACTTTTTCCAAGCGGGATGGCTCTCAATTCGGAAGATCCGGATGCGGTTGAAGAAGAGAGACGTCTTTGCTATGTGGGGATTACCAGAGCGAGAGAAGAACTTCATCTGAGTGCTTCGAGACAGAGGATGATGAACGGAAACACTAATTATAATCCTATATCAAGATTTGTTAAGGAGATACCGGAAGAAGTGCTTGTTATGAATGGTGAGGCGGATTATGCCATCAGAAAACAGGTGCAGGTCGATAAGAACATAGAAAACAGTTTATGGGAAGGTAATTCATTCTCAAGAAACAAGCCATATTCCTATAATCGTACAGGGGCGACAGGTGACGGCTCTTATGCCGGTACGACGAGGACGTCATATAAAAGTACAAGAGCCGGGTCGTCGAAGACAGTGGCATCAGGTAGTTCAGGTAAGGGGATGATGCCGTTATTTGGCAAGGAATTCAAGGTGACTGCTGCTGATATTGATTATAAGGTTGGTGACAGGGTAAGTCATGTGAAATTCGGTGCCGGAACGGTATTAGAGCTCGAAAAGGGTGAAAAGGATTATGAAGTCAAGGTTGAATTTGACAGACCGGAGTACGGAGTTAAACGTATGTTTGCATCCTTTGCAAAATTAAAGAAGATGTAGTGTAAAGGATAATAACTATTTACATTTTATTCAAATGTCTATATAGATTGATTGAGAATATTACCTAAAAAAATTTTTTTCTGAAATTCTTTTGTATTTTATATAGTAAATGTTTGGAAAGTGTGATATACTAATTTCTACACTTAAAGGGTTTCATATTAAGATTACAATAAAGAAAGGAAGGTATTGTTAATGAAGAATCTGGATGATCTTATCAATGTAGCAAAACTTCAGGAACTTATGAAGCATGAGGATCCTAAGGAGAAAGCAACAAGACATATTGTATGGGTACTTGCAATTATCGGAGCAATTACAGCAGTTGCCGGGATTGCATATGGGGTATATCGTTATCTTACACCTGATTATCTTGATGATTTTGACGATGATTTTGATGACGATTTTGATGATGATTTTTTTGATGATGACGATG
>CAJOLO010000017.1 GCA_905235345.1 uncultured Lachnospiraceae bacterium | reverse complement strand
CTCTCTTCTTTTTTGTTTTTATAAAATTCAGAAGAACCTTCGCAATTCCTGACGATTTTTCTTCATCAACCGGCAGATTAAGTAACCTGTTGCAAATATTTCTTATGTGAAATGCCGGTTCACTATCCGGTGCGGTAATAGATATAGGTTTCTGTTCAAGTACCGCCTCAACCATTCTCTTATCATCAGGAATATAACCAAGGTAATCAAGTTGTATATTAAGAAATTTAGATACAACAATGCTTATTTTATCATAAATCTCCTGGCCTTCCTCCGCACTTGAAACCCTATTGGTAACAACCCTTATTGACTTCTGTTCTCTGACAAATTCCTTCTTTCTGTTGACTGCTTTTAGCAGTGAATATGAATCTGTTATTGAAGTGGGTTCCGGTGTGACAACCAGTATTACTTCCGGTGAGCTTATAACAAATTCAATGACCGAATCGGCAATTCCCGCGCCTGTATCAATAATAACAATATCGTAAAGACTGTCAAGCTTCACAAGCTTCGCAATAAGATTCTTAAGCTTATCCTTATCAAGATTAACCAGATCCTGCACACCTGAGCCACCGGAAATAAAACCGATTCCCATTGGACCTTCTGTAATAATTTCTTCAATTGACTTATTGTTGTATATCAGATCCGCAAGACTGTACATAGGGCGGATGCCCAATAAAACCTCAACATTCGCAAGTCCAAAATCAGCGTCAAGTATTACAACACTTTTTCCTTGTTCCCGAAATTGCAGTGCAAGATTAACAGAAAGATTTGTCTTTCCGACACCACCTTTTCCACTTGTTATTGCAATAACACGTGCCGTTGGCGTCTGTTCCTTCAACAATTCCATCTTTTGCCTTAATTTATCTGCCTGATCCATAGCCGTCGCCACCTCCTAATAATTGCTTGGCGATGATTTGTGGATTCATAACCTCAATATCATCAGGAACGTTCTGACCATAAGATACATATGAAAGAGCCATTCCTGTATCCAGTTTAACATTCAATATATTTCCTATAGCATCCGTTTCATCTAATTTTGTAAATATAAGACTACAGTCAGTTATATCATCATACAGCTTTGTGATTTTTTGTAAATCTTTATATTTAGTTGTGGCAGATAACACGAGATAAGTCAGTATAGAATATTCTTTAAACACATTATATAACGTCTTTAAATCATCAATCTGTTCTGGATTCTTGTGTGATCTTCCTGCTGTATCAACTAATATATAATCATATTCCTTATACTTTGAAATTACATTATCAACATCCTTAGCTTCATATATAACCTCAATCGGAATAGACAATATGTTCGCATAGGTCTTAATCTGTTCTACGGCAGCAATTCTATATGTATCTGAAGTAAATATCGCAATTTTCTTCTTTTCTTCCAAAATTAATTTTGACGAAAGCTTTGCAATTGTAGTCGTCTTACCCACTCCTGTAGGCCCCATAAAAAATATTATCTTGGGTTTATTATCATTCTTTTCAAAGCTTATCGTATTGGTCTGACCAAGCTTAAGGATGATCTTTTGATAAACACACGCAAGCATATCATCCAAGGTTCGTATATTACCTGCATGCATAATTTCATCAATTATCTGGTTTGCATACTTATATGATACTTCATTGTTCGTCAGCTGCTCAATTATAAGATTAATTGATTTATCCTTAAAGCTTTCCTTTCCCTGTATTTCACCATCCTGTGTCTCTTCATTATCCTCATCTTTATTATCTGATTTGATCTTATGATTTTTTTCTACCGAAGAAGTTTTATCGTTATCATTTTTTTCTTTTATATTATCGGATTTTTTATTTTTATAAGCATTTTCAGATTTCTTTTCTTTTTTTGAATTCTCAATCTGTTCTTCCAATAACATGGCAAGACTATTAAGCTTATCCTCAAGTTCTTTGTCCTTATCATCGTCTCCGGTTGATTGTCCCGATGTGCTTTTCGGATGAAGCTTCTCATCAATAGATGCGTTGATATTAATCGACGAGGTGCTTACCTTTTCTTCGGTTCTGTCAGCAGTTCCATCCACTGCCGCTGTAACCTCAACCATGGTTTTTCTGAACATCTTGAGTAATCCTTTTGGTTTAATCGTCTTAATATTCATTACAATTGCATCTTTTCCAAGGTTATCCTTCGCAAGCATAATAGCCTCAGTTTCTGTACTGCCTTGAAATTTTTTAATTATCATTATCCGTCACCACCCCAATAGATTGCAGTTCTACATCCGACTCAATCTCATTATATGATATTACTATTAAATCCTTAAAATAGTCTTTTGTCAACTTTTTAAAATACATTCTTACAATAGGTGAAGTTATAATTATCGGTGCCTTTCCCTGGTCTTCAAGCTTCTTGATTTCTCTTTCCGTCGAATTAAGAATTCTCTTAGTAACTGCGGGATCCAATGTGATATACGCACCCTGTTCTGTCTGTTTTATAGAATTCATTATATCCTGCTCTACCTTTGGATCAAGAGTAACAACTGTTGTCATCTCACCTTCGGCAAAATATGTGTTAGAAATTGCACGTTTTAACCTCTGCCTTACATACTCCGTTAATATATCGGTATCCCTTGTAGTAGGTGCATAATCGGCAAGTGTTTCAAAAATCGTAACAAGATCCCTGATAGATATACTCTCTTCGAGAAGATTCTGAAGAACTTTTTGTATCTCGCCGACACCAAGCAATTTAGGAACAAGCTCATCAACAAGAGTAGCGTTATTCTCCTTAACATTGTTAATAAGATTCTGCACATCCTGTCTTGTAAGTAATTCATTTAGATGCGCTTTAATTACCTCTGTTAAATGTGTTGCAATAATGGACGGAGGATCAACAACAGTATAACCCATTGATTCTGCACGCTCTCTCTGTGCCTCCGTTATCCATATTGCCGGCAGATGAAATGAAGGTTCAAATGTAGGAATACCTGTAATCTCCTCCTCAACATATCCCGGATTCATAGCCATATAATGGTCAAAAAGAATCTCACCTTCACTTATTTGAATACCTTTAATCTTAATTATATACTGATTAGGATTGAGCTGAATATTATCACGTAGACGGATTATCGGAACAACCGCACCAAGCTCCAAAGCAATCTGCCTTCTGATCATAACAACACGATCAAGTAAGTCTCCACCCTGATTAACATCGGCAAGCGGAATAATACCGTAACCGAATTCCAATTCTATCGGATCAACCTGCAAAAGTGCATTGACATTCTCATGTCGCCTTATCTCATCAGCCGCAACCTCTTCTTCCTGAACTTCCTCCTCTATTGCTTCTACTTCCTGAGATTGATTAATAAGTCTGCCTAAAACAATAAGTCCAAGTCCAAAGCCGAGATATACAAGGATTCTGCCTTCTGCACGAAGCGGAGTAAATACTCCGAGGAAGCATAATGAACCTCCTACCATATATAACACCTTGGGAAGTCTGAATAACTGGGTGATCATTATGTCGCCAATATTGGCGGCTTTTGATGCTTTTGTGACAAGTATACCGGTTGCGATAGATATAAGCATCGAAGGAATCTGTGAAACAAGTCCGTCACCGATTGTAAGTATAGTATAGGTCTGTAAAGCCTCCTGGAGAGTAAGTCCCTGTTGCATTACACCCATTGCCATTCCACCAACTAAGTTAATCGCAGTGATAATAAGGCCTGCCGTTGCATCTCCCTTTACATACTTGGTAGCACCATCCATGGAACCGAAAAATGCTGATTCCTGTTGAATCTTGTCACGTCTCTCCATAGCTTCCTGATCGGTTATCGCTCCCGTATTAAGATCGGAATCTATTGCCATCTGTTTACCCGGCATAGCATCCAGCGTAAATCTGGCCGTTACTTCAGAAACACGTTCAGAACCTTTATTGATAACAACCATCTGAACAATAACCAGAACAATGAAGATAATTGCACCAACTATAAGATTACCGCCACCAACAAAATTACCAAAAGTCTGAACAACAACTCCCGGATTACCATAAAGAAGAATTAATTTAGTGGAAGATATATTTAACGCAATTCTAAAAACCGTCGTAAACAAAAGAATAGTAGGAAAGCTCGACATTGAAAGCGTTTCCTCCGCATACAGACAATTAAAAAGAATCGCCAAAGCAATCATCATATTAAATGTAATTAAAACATCCAGAAAAAAAGACGGGATCGGAATAATGAATAATATAATTGCGAGCAATAAATATAAGCCAACAAAGAGATCTCCTTGAAATTTTATATTTTTCATTATTCAATCCACCTCCCATCCGAAAATGTATTTTGAGAAGTAATACATATAAAACACCATAACATTTAAAACCTAATTATTATTTATCTCTGATTAAAACGAATTAAACTACCTTGGCTTTAAGCTGATATACATAAGCCAGTACTTCCGCTACTGCCTGATATAACTCAGGCGGAATCTCCTCATCCAGATCAACATTATAATACAACATTCTGGCAAGAGGTTTATTTTCCACGATAGCAACATCATTCTCTTTTGCTATATCTTTAATCTTTGCCGCAACAAAATCCGAACCCTTTGCAACAACAACCGGCGCCTGCCCTTTACCTGATTCATATGAAAGAGCGACGGCAAAATGTGTAGGATTCGTAATAACAACATCCGCTTCAGGAACAGCTGCCATCATTCTACGTTGTGACGCCTGCTGCATTCTTTGCTTCTGTTGACTTTTCACATTAGGATCACCTTCGGAATTCTTGAATTCATCTTTTACCTCCTGCTTAGTCATCTTATTATCTTCCTTAAATTTCCATCTTTGATAAAAAAGATCTGCCGCACCAAGTAAAATAAACAAAATACAAATCCTTATTCCTAACTCCATAATAATATCAAACATCAGATTAATACCTTGTAATATTGACATATCATACAATAAATACACATCATCTATATGATTCGTTAATACACCATATGCCAGATAAGAAATCATCGCAATCTTAATTAAGGATTTCAATAATTCAACCAAAGTATTAGCTGAAAATATTCTTTTAAAGCCGTTAACCGGATTTATTTTATTAAATTTAGGTTGTAACGGCTTTGCCGTAATCTGAAATTTAAATTGAAGAGCATTCGCAAGGATTGCGGCTACGAATCCTGTTATAAAAAAAGGTGCAACGGATATTCCGAATTCAATCGCATAACCGACAAACAAAGTTCTAAATTCTTTAGTTGTAATCCCATCATTTACATAACGTGGTATAAGGGGATAAAATCTTTCAAAGCTTGATAATAAGCGATTCCCAACAACCCCGATACCTATTTTTAAACATAAAAACAGAGTAAGAAGTGTAGCCGCAGTTACAACCTCTGTACTCTTTGCCACATTACCTTCCTTACGTACATCTTCAAGCTTTTTAGATGTAGCATCCTCAGTTTTTTCACCACCCGGACCCTCTTTTGCAAACATCTGAAGATCAAGTGGAACAATAATTATATAATCAGTTTTCACAAACATCACCCTTATTCAAAGTAAAGACAGATAAATATGAAATTATATGAAGAAAATATACAACACATATTATCATACTTAAAAACTCTTCAAAAGTTCATGTAACCGGTATATAAGCCTTAAGGATATTAGTAACTATATCCTGCATTTCCCCATATAAAAACTGTGTAATATTCGGCAAAAAACCAAGTGTAACAAACAGTACTGCAAATCCGATAAAGATTTTTAATTGTATACCGATCACAAACATACTCATCTGTGGAGCAGTCTTTGCCAATACACCTAAAACAACATTAAGTAACATAATCGATATCTGAATCGGCAGACTAATACGAACAGCAATGATAAAATAATCGGATATATATTGAATCATTGTGTCATAAATTATACCGGTATCAATTGCAGCATTTCCAATAGGAATCAATTCAAAAGAATCGGATAAAGCTGATAATACAAAATAATGCATGTCCGAACACAACATAATTACCATGAAAAGCATATTATAGAATTCAGCCGTAATTGTGGTCTCAGTATTAAATGTCTGATCAAAATTGGAAACCATCGAAAAACCAAGTTCTCTGTCAATAAACTGTCCGGCCATCTGTATTATCGTCAATGTAATATTGGACGTAAATCCTATAGAAAGTCCAACAACCAATTCTTTAAGTAAAATAAATGTATATCCAATAAATGTAGTATATCCAAGCGGAGTATATGGATATGCAACAAACACCGCAAAAGAAAAAGCCACGGCAATAAAGATTCTGACTCTTCTTGTAACCGTCTGATTTCCAAATATAGGAGCAAATGACATCACTCCCAGCACCCTCACAAAAATTGTCAAAAAATATTCTAAGTGATATATCGAAAAATCCTTTTCAATCATATGTTACCTCACATATGTAGAAAAATTTTCAAATAATTGCTGCATGAACGACACAATATTATCCATTATCCAACCGCCACACAAAATCAACGTAATAAAAATACTGATTATTTTAGGAACAAACGTAAGAGTCTGCTCCTGAATAGATGTTACGGTCTGAAATATGCTGATGGTAAGACCAACAATAAGTGAGACCAGCAGCAATGGTGCCGAACATTTAATAATAAGCCATAAAGCTTCTCTGGCAATATCAATCACTACACCGGTTGTCATACAGTAACACCTCCCTATAAAATACACAGTTAATAGTTAAAGCTTTTAACAAGTTCTCCAATAACAAGATTCCATCCATCTGCCATAACAAACAGCAAAATCTTGAATGGCATAGAGATTGTTGTCGGAGGAAGCATCATCATACCCATAGCCATCAGAGTAGAAGCTACAACCATATCTATAATGATAAACGGTATATAAATCAAAAATCCAATAATGAAAGCTTTTCTAAGCTCTCCCATCATAAATGCAGGAATTAAAACCGAACTGGGAACATCAGATATTTCTGTCGCATCATCAACCCTTGAAAGTTCCAAAAAGAAATTGATATCCTTAGCTTCAACATTATTGAACATAAAATCTCTTAACGGCTCCATACAAGCCTTCAATCCCTCTTCCTGCGTAATCTCACCTTTTGATAAAGGATCCAGACCCTCAGTCTTGATTCTCTCCATTGTAGGAGTCATGATAAATAGTGTTAAAAACAACGCAAGCCCTATCAAAACATTGTTAGGGGGTGACGACTGAGTACCAAGGGCAGTTCTCAAAAAATGAAAAACTATAATTATCCTGGTAAACGACGTCATCATAACAACGATTGATGGAGCTATTGATATTACAGTAATAACCAACAACATCTGCAGAGTACCCGCCAATGTACCTTCGTCATTAGTTGTATCAACCGTGATACCCAGATGATAAGGCAGATCCTCTTCAATGTTGGTTAAATTCTCTGCTTCTTCGTTGCTCAACACATCCGCATCCGTTCCGGTTGCATGAACCTGATACCCCATACACAGAACAGAAAAAATGATAATATATGCAATGATAAATTTCTTAATGTGAATATGTTCTATAATACAACGAAGTTTATTATTTGCTATTATTCCGTCTTTTAATTCTATTTTTTTTTGTGAATACGCTTTCTGTTTCATTATTTAATTTAGGGGATTTAAATTTCCCCTCCTTCATTTTTTCTAATATTTGCTTAAAATCAATTGGTTCTAATGTTCTCTCCTGCTCAATAATTTCAGATTCAGGAAGCTCCGTCAATAATGTAATGTTATCCTTGCAAACAGCAACAACAAGATAACGTTCACCAATCTTAATAATCTCTATTGTCTTATTAGATGATATTCTATATATCTCTATAACTCGAATATTACCTTGTTTATTAACATTGGATTGAAAACTGCCTGCAATTCTTGCAGCAATATAGGCAAAAAACAATACAAAAATAAACAATAAAAACAGACATATAAACTGTCCGATCATTTTTATATCGGAAGATGCTACTAAAAAAAACATATAACCCCCGAGAGTATAATCACTCTACTGCCTTTTTAACCGCTTCCAGAACCCTATCCGGCTGAAAAGGCTTAACTATAAAATCTCTTGCTCCTGACTGAATACTCTCAATAACCATTGCCTGCTGTCCCATTGCTGAACACATAACAACACTTGCATTGGGGTCAGACTCTTTAATCTTCTTAAGAGCCTGAATACCATCCATTTCCGGCATGGTAATGTCCATCAAAACCAGATCTGGCTGAGTCTCAGCATATTTTTCGACGGCCTTAAGCCCGTTCTCTGCCTCCCCCGCAATGTTATAGCCATTCTTTACCAGGATGTCCTTAATCATCATTCTCATAAATGCCGCATCATCACAAATTAAAATACTTTTAGCCATATTGTATTCCCCATTTCATAATTTTTGCTTTATTGTTAATAGATACCTGTTTATCAGGTAACATATTGTTGCTACAGTTTAAAATATCGGTTATTCTGATATCAACACTACATTAACGCGAATTATTACAGCTTATTTATTGTTGCTTAATAATTTCGGTTACCCTGATACCAAAACTTTCCTCAATAACTACTACCTCTCCTTTTGCCACAAGCTTACCGTTGACAAGTACATCTATCGGTTCTCCGGCAATCTTATCAAGTTCAATAATTGTACCCGGAGCAAATTCCAATATTTCTTTAATGGATTTACTTGTTCTTCCAAGTTCAACCGTAACCTCTAAAGGAACATCCATAATGAGATCAATGTTCTCTTGCTGCGTAATAGGATTAATCCCCATATTAAACGGCTGAAACTCAACAGGTCTTGCATTAACATCCTGCGGTGGGGGTGCATAATTATACGCCATTGGTTGTCCCATAGGCGGAGATGCCGCCTGTCCCATAGCAGGTTGAGCCATTGGAGGTGGCGTAGCAGCCTGCGGTGCCGGTTGTGGTTCCGTTGCACTTGAAGGTGCCGGAGTCGCCGGAGCTGCAGGAGTTGGTTCTTCTCCATCCTGCGAAGATACAAACTTACCAAACAAATCCCTGGCAAGGTCTATCGGATACAGCTGCATTATACTGCTATCCACCAGATCACCAATCTCCATCTTAAAGTATACCTTTACAAAATTACTGTTGTGAAAGGATCCTACAACGGATTCGTCTATCTTATCAATCAAATTAACAAGATCTGCTGACGGAGGTGATATGTCAATCTTAGTATTAAGCATTGATGATAATGATGTTGCAGATGACCCCATCATCTGATTCATGGCTTCACATATTGCACTCATATGAATATCGGAAAGCTCATCTACCAGATTGGTACCATCACCACCCATCATTAAATCTGTTATTACTTTAACATCATCTTCACGGAGAATCAAGACGTTATTGCCATCAATTCCCTCTTTATATGAAATTGTTATAAAAACACAAGGTTTTTCATAATCAGCAACCAATTCATCCCATGTACTGATAGAAACTGAAGGTGTAGTAATTGTTACTTTTTGGTTAACCAATGAATAAAGCGTTGTTGCCGCAGTACCCATACAAATATTAGAAATCTCACCAATTGCATCTATCTCTTCCGGAGTTAATGCATCTTCAGAAGAACCTGTAGAAGAATCAGCAGGGACACTGTCACCACTCCCCATGTTACCTAGCAATGCATTAATCTCTTCCTGTGATAACATTCCATCCATTCGCTGTCTATTCCTCCCTTATTATTTCAGTAACCTTCACGGCATAATTATCCGCTCCGGAACCGGGTAAAGCTTTAAATTTAACAATATTCCCTACATAAACATCAAGTTCATCATCCATGTGAGAATCAAGTCTTATTATATCACCAACCTGAAGATTAATAAAATCCATAACGGAAATTGTACTTCTTCCAAGCAATGCTCGAATCGGAATCTGCGCTTTATTGATTGCCGTTTCAATAAATTCCGTATAATTATCGGAATCTGTATCCTGCATAATAGAAAACCAATATTTCGTATTCAACTTATCCATTATATCCTCTAATGTCATAAAAGGCAAGCATACATTCATCAGTCCTTCAACATCACCTATAGTCATATTAATAGTTATAATCGCAATCATCTCACTGGGTGAAATAATCTGCGCAAACTGACTGTTGGTTTCTATTCTTTCCAGTCTCGGATGAATCTCCACAACATTTTCCCATGGTTCTCGCAACAAATCAACCAATACAGTAAAAATCCTTTCGAGAACAGCCAGTTCAATATCCGAAAACTCTCTCGGTTTATCAAGTGGCTCCCCTAACCCTCCAAGCATTCTGTCAACAATTGCAAATCCCAGATTGGAAGCCAATTCAATCAGAATATTACCGTTAAGAGGTTCAAAGTTAACAATCCCAAGCAATACAGGATTGGACAATGCATTGGAAAATTCAGAATAAGTAACCGCCTCTGAATTCATAACATCAATCTGAACGTTTTTCCTCAAGTACGCAGGAAGATTACTCGATACAAGTCTGCCAAAGTTCTCAAAAATTATTTCCAATGTACGTAAATGCTCTTTTGAAAATTTGGCAGGACGCGAAAAATCATAATCTTTAATTTTGACAGTTGGTTCATCTACAACATCATCAACATCAAGCTCACCGGAGCTCAATTGCTTAAGCAACGCATCTATCTCACTTTGAGATAAAACATCTGCCATACTTCCACCTCCATCAGCATCCTCTCTACAAATATATCCAGCCGCAAATTATTGTATTGTAAAGCTGCTAAAGGAAACATTATATACACATCGTGTACCATATTTATTCTGAAGTTTTTCAAGAATCTGCTTTTTAATCTGTTCCTGATTCTTCTGATCGGATATCTCTGATGCCGTATAACCTTGTATGACATCTCTGGCCTCATCAAAAACAGCACCGGTTGAATTGGAAAGTACGGTATTAAGATCTGCATAATCATCAGCCGAACTGTCTAACTCCAAAGTAAGTCCAACCTGTACAAAGTGACTCTTTCCACTTCCGTCATCCTTAAGATTAACAACCTGCTTTTCAATATCAAAAGTAGCCATATTCTTAAGCTCTACAGAATTATTGCCCTCATTACTCTCCAATTCAAGATCAAGCACACTTGCTATCTCTGTAATTAGATTATTGGTCTTTTTCGCTGATGGCATACATACAAAAACCAACATAATATTAAGTATTAGATTCACAACACATAAAGCCAAAATAATTACTGTAATTAAATTCTTTTTCATGTCTAATCATTAATCTCCTATTATCAATCATGCATATTGTTATATTAACGGCAATACATTAAGTCAAATGAAATAATATATTCCAAAGACAATATATAATTATACTATCAATATACCATTAATTATCAATTACAACAGTTTTATTATATCAATAAATTAATATAATATCAATCATACATATCAAAAATACACAAAAAATTTATATAATATTAATAAATCATATTAAAGATGCATAATAAATTATATAGAATCATTGGGATGATGAATTTAACTGGTTATATATCTTAATCGAAACACGACGGTTCTTCGCTCTTCCCTCTTCGGTAGCATTAGAGGCCACCGGTCTGCTTTCACCATACCCCGCCACCTTCATATTCTCGTCAATTAAATCCGCATTATCTTCAACAAATTCCAAAACCTTAGTAGCTCTTGCAGTCGAAAGATATCTGTTGCTTTCATACTTTCCGCTGCTAATCGGAATATTATCAGTATGTCCTTCTATCTCAATAACACATTCTTTGTATTTCCCAAGAATTGCCGCAATTCTCTGCATAAATACTCTCGCATCACTTCGGATATCCGCCTGTCCGGCATCAAACAGAATCGCTCCGTTAAGATCTAATGATACATATTGTGAATTATAATCCATTACAATTCTGTCATCGATATCATAAGACTCTGCAATCTCGGTAATCTCATCATACATCTGAGAAGACTGTTCAAGCCCTTTCTCATCTATCTGTGCTTTAAGATCCTGCTCTGAAATATCTTTCGCAACATTCCCCTGCTCGTCCTGTGTCTCAGATGCAACATCACCGGAGTAATCCTTATCGTCTCCTTCATCACCGGAACCCATAGCCGAACGCTCCTCATTATTCCCGGAAACTTCTGTTGCAACACCAACATATTCAAGCAAGGATTCTATACCGGGAAGTTGTGTAACACCCCCCGAGGCAATCTGCCCTTCAACAAGAGATACTGAACCGGTGTCTAAAATATTAATACTGTCAGGATTAAATGAAGTAACAATTCTCATTATCTTCTCGGCATCGGTTGTTGAACTGGCAAATAAAAGCACGAAGAAACATAAAAGCAGATTCATAAGATCACTAAACGTAGACATCCATGCCGGTGATCCCTCTTCGGCAGGCTTTTCTTTTCGCTTTGCCAATATTATTCACCACCTTCTGAAACGCCCTCACGCATACCCGGTGCAAGGAAAGACTTTAACTTTTCTTCAATAACACGAGGATTCTCACCAGCCTGTATTGAAAGGAGACCCTCTATCATAATCTCTTTAACCTGTACTTCCTCTTCATTCAAAATTCCAAGTTTGAATGCAACAGGTGCACTGATCCAGTTTGCAAGAACCGAACCATAATAGGTTGTAATAAGAGCAACTGCCATGTTAGGACCTATCTGATCAGGATCCATGTTCATAAGCATCAGAACCAGTCCGATAAGTGTACCAATCATTCCCCATGCAGGACCCATTGCTCCAAGCTGTTTCCAGAATCCTATACGTCCCTGATGTCTTGAATCAATATTCATAAGTTCTGTCTCAAGTATTCCTCGTACAAGTTCCGGATCAGTACCATCAACAATAAGCATAATTCCTTTCTTCATAAACGGTTCTTCAATACTGTTGGCAGATTCTTCCAAAGCAAGCAGACCTTCCTTTCTTGCTACATTAGATAAATCAATAATCTGCTTTATAATACCAACAGAATCCCAATTCGGAGTTTTAAAGACGAGTCCGATAGCTTTAAGACCTGCCAGGAAATCCGGAATCGAAAAACTGGCAAAAAGGCAACCAAGCGCACCTCCAAAGGTTATTAGTGCCGACTGAACATCCATAAAATAATAAAGTTGCGATACTCCGCCATCACCGGCAATCATGCCGAAGATCATTAATCCAAATGATAAAACCAAACCTATAATAGTTGCAATATCCACGATGTGTGCATCTCCATTTCAAAATAGTAAATAAACAAACGAATCAAAATGCTTTATCTTCTTTATGTTGTAGATTAAAAATAACTCATACACATAATATAGATATAATTATAACACATATAAACAAATTATTCCACAAAAAATTATAAATCAGTGTTATAAATAGCTCTTTTATAAGCGACTACCAGATTGGTCACTTCTTCTCTCGTTTCCCGCACTATTAATTTCTTTCCGGTAGTCAATGTAATAATAGTATTGGGCGTCTCCTCAACAACTTCAATTATCTCTGCATTTACCGTTATCTTAGAATCATTAAGCTTTGTTAATTCAATCATTTTCTCCGCATTATCTCTTTCCCATATTATTAGATATAACTAAATTCATTTTATAGATTTAAATTATTAATCGATAAACATTATAACATAGAAATGCCATTATGTGTATTGAAAACATTTCCATCACACATAACAGCATTTCAAAATCACAACATATTATCTCTTAAGATTGACAAGTTCTTCTATCAAAGTATCGGATACGGTAATAATTCTTGAATTAGCCTGAAAACCACGCTGAGTAACAATCATCTCAGTAAATTCATTAGAAAGATCAACATTAGACATTTCTATAACACCCTGCGTCATTGTTTCACCTGTATTGGCAATGTCAATACCAATTCCATCAAAAGAACCTGATGCCTGTGTCTCTTTATATAGGCTGTCACCTACAGCTTCAAGACCGGCAGGATTAATAAAATTAGCCACTGCAATCTGACCAAGAAGCTTAGTCACACCATTATCATAAACGCCAAAAATCTTACCCTGTGTATCAATACTTACATCGGTAAGGGAACCGACTCTTCGTCCCTGTCCGGTCATATCAACTCCGCCACGTACAGTTTGCACATTACACTCTCCACCCTTAGTAGAATACATTGTCAGATTAGACAAATCAACTTCCAAAGAGTCTATCCATTCATTCTGGTTAGGTGATGTATGGTCCTTGAAAACTTCTGCCCGCCCGGTCGTATCAGTAATTGTTAGACCTGTTGTATTTACTCCTGCAACACCCCCTACACCTACAAAGCTACCTGTACTCGGATCAAATTTTATTGTATTAACACCAAGATTAGCCGTATAACCATTTTGCAAAATATCAACATTATTAGCATCCTTTATTGAATCAACGCCAATATTATAAAGACTTGTGTCATTAGCATCCTGGGTAATTTTAAACTTAACCGTATATGCATATCCAAGATTATCGTAAATCGGAACTGTTGTGACAACACCATCTGCCGTCTGCAGTTTAGGATCCACACTGGCAATGTTGCCATGCATATACATCTTTGATGTCATCTCAGGCTCTGCTGTCTGATTAGCTTCCTGTTCAGGTCTTAAAGCCGAAACAGTATCTCTTTTAACCTGCGTCGGGTCATCCGGATCAACCTGCCAGCCCATTACAAGTTCTCCATTACCTGTAACAAGATTACCTGCATCATCCGTCTTAAACGCCCCTACCTTAGTAAAATAATTGGTACCACCACGATTTACAACAAAGAATGAACTTCCGTTAATCATAAGATCATAAGGGTTATTGGTTGATTGTGCAGACCCGGATGTCTGAGAAACCGAAACGGTCGCAACACCTGTACCTAAACCAATCTGCTTTGCATTAACACCACCACTGTTCGCAGTTGCCCCTGTAGATACCTGGGTTGTCTGATAAAGAACATCCTTAAACAAAACTTGACTGGACTTAAATCCTACTGTATTTACATTTGAAATATTGTTACCTATAACATCCATTTTTGTCTGGTGAGTCTTAAGACCTGCAACACCAGAATAAAGT
>CAJOLO010000016.1 GCA_905235345.1 uncultured Lachnospiraceae bacterium | reverse complement strand
CACAATCAAAACTATGTAAATCGGAGTTTCGCAATCACCTAAATGTAATTTCTAAGAGAGGATAACAGTGATGAAGCGATTTATATTTGGAATGGGGATGATGATACTGGCACTTTTCTTATCAGCTTGTGGCGGGAAGAATGAAGAGGTCACAGTGTCTGACTTTCATACTGAGCTTTTCGGAGAGAATGTATATTTCTTTTCACCGGACGATGATCCTAAGGAGATTCAGGCGATTTTGGATAAAACGTATGCAACTCAGGAAACCAATCAGTTCGGAGATAAACGCTACAGCTTTTATTTTATGCCTGGTACATATGATGATTCCATAAAGGCTAATGTCGGATATTATACGCAGGTGGCGGGACTCGGTATGCAGCCGACGGATACGGTTCTGCCGGAAATCACCTGTCTTGCACGCTGGCTCGGAGATGATGGTAATCATAATGCAACCTGTAATTTCTGGCGTAGTGTTGAGAATCTTGAAGTGACAGGTAAAAAGACCATATGGGCAGTGTCACAGGCAACGGATATGCGAAGGGTGTGTATAGACGGCTCCCTTTATCTGCATGACGATAACGGATGGGCAAGTGGTGGTTTTCTTTCCGATTCGAGGGTAAGCAAAATGATCGATTCGGGTTCCCAGCAACAGTGGCTTTCACGCAATAATGAATATACGACATGGATGGGACAGAATTGGAATATCGTTTTTTGCGGAGATGATCCCAAGGGGATTCCTAACGGAACATGGCCGAACTTTTCCTATACGAAAGTGGATGAAACTGAAGTGATCAGAGAGAAACCATTGTTAGTATATACGGAAGACGGTTTTGGTATCTTTTGCCCGGATATCAGAAAAAACGCTGTGGGTCCTGCATGGAGCGAGGAAGGTGAGGAGCAGGGTTCTATCCTTCCTATAAAAGATTTTTATGTTGCAAAAGAAGATACCGATACGGCGGATACTTTGCAGAAGGCACTTGATGAAGGAAAACATATCTTTTTTACACCGGGAATATATGAACTTGACAAACCTCTTAAGGTAGAGCATGACGACACCATTATTCTGGGAACCGGACTTGCAACGCTTCGTGCGGGAAGCGGAGACGGTGTTTTGAAAACTAATGCAGAAGGTCTTACAATTGCCGGAATATTAATAGATGCGGGTTCTGAAAAAACGGAGGCTCTTGCCGTGATCGGTGCGAGTGAAAGTGAAGAAAAAAGTGAGAAACCGACTACTTTGTCAGATGTATATTTTCGTGTCGGTGGTACGGATACACCCGAACCGACGCAGGCGGATGCCTGTCTGATCATTGAGGAAGATGGTGTGATCGGTGATAATCTTTGGATATGGAGAGCTGATCACGGTGATCAGGTGGCATGGGATAAGAATGTCACGAAAAATGGTGTGATCATTAACGGAAATGATGTCACAATGTATGCACTTATGGTAGAGCATTTTCATGAGTACCAGACTGTATGGAACGGTGAAGGAGGAAGGCTCGTTATGTATCAGAGCGAAACCCCTTACGACGTGCCCGAACAATCCGAATGGAAAAGCCATGACGGTGATATGGATGGATATGCATCAATCTATGTTGCGCCGTCTGTTGAAAGCTTTGATGCGGATGGAATAGGTGTATATCTGTATAACCGGGATGCTATTGCACCGTTACATGCGGCAATGGAGACACCGGAAGGAGAAGGGATTGACATCAGACATATCATAACGGTACTTTTGACCGGTTATCCTGGAATCGAGCATGTTATAAATGATACCGGAGGTCCTGTAATGCGTGATGGTGAGAAACAGATGGTGCTGCACTATAAAGGTGGAAAAGATCTTCGCTTTGATTAATTTGTCATTGTCAGCATAACAGAGTCAATAAATATAAAGGAGGAGCATCGATGAATAACTATGAAATGAAACAATATGAAACTAAGGAACCTTTTTCCAGTTTCCTTCCGGGAATCGCTGGAATGAGAGGAATTCCAATGTGGTGCTATTATGTAAACCGAGGACAGGGGATTGTAAGCTTTGGCGTGAAGGATAAGGATCATGCCATAATGGAGTTTTATCCGGCTCACACAGCATATCAGGTTGTGTCGCGGATGGGATTTCGTACTTTTTTAAAGAAGGACGGAAAAGTTTACGAAGCATTTACAAATCCTAAAAGAGACCATAGCATGGAGATTGGGATGAATTCACTTTCAATCCGTGAGAATCTTGAGGAAGCGGGAATCAATATACGTGTCACATATTTTACATTACCGGAGGAACCGCTTGCTGGACTCGTCAGAAAGGTGGAGCTTGAAAACAGCAAAGAGGATACGGTCGAGTTGGAAATACTTGACGGTATGCCTGCGGTAATTCCATATGGGGTTGATATGACAGCACTGAAGGATATGTCAGAAACTTCGAAAGCATGGATGCAGGCGGAAGTACCTGTTTCCGAGGTTGGATATTACCGTGTACGTGTCAGCATGGAGGATTCGGCGAAAGTCAGTGGAATCGAAGGCGGTAATTTCTGCTTTGCCGTTACATATGATGGTGAGAATCTGCCGTTAATATATGATCCTGCGACAGTATTTTCATATGATACTGCGTTTACTTCACCTGTAGAATTTATTGATTCATCTCTCGATGAATTATTGGCGAAAAAACAGAATTCATCGAATGAAGTTCCGTGTGCTTTTTTTGGAAAGAAGATATCATTAAAGCCCGGAGAGAAGATATCTGTCTATGAAATGTACGGACAGGTGGAAAGTCTGGGAATTCTGGAAAAATACTTAGACGGCAAGAGAGACGGTGCATATTTCGAAGGAAAGCTTTCGCGGACGGCGGGACTTTCGGACGAACTTGCGGAAAGAATAGATACTCATACTGCGGATCCCCGTTTTGATGCGTATAGTCGTTATACTTATATGGATAATGTTCTTAGGGGCGGATATCCGATAAGGCTGGGACATAATAAGATTTTCTATGTATATTCGAGAAAACACGGCGACCTTGAAAGGGATTATAATTATTTTTCAATGTTGCCGGAATATTATTCACAGGGAAACGGGAATTTCCGTGATGTGAACCAGAATCGCCGCAACGACTCATTCTTTTCTCCTTTTGTTGGAACGGAGAATATTCATACGTTTTACAATCTTATTCAGCCGGATGGTTATAATCCGTTAGGCGTCGAGATGCAAAGCTATACCATCTCACGTGAAAAAGCTGATGGGATTTTAGCTGACGTACCTAAAGAACAGTCGGATGCAATTCGTAAAGTAATAAAAAATTCATTTACACCCGGTGCACTGGCAGCCGTTGCGGATGAAGAAACCTTCTCTGCAATTATGGATTTTTCGGAAGGTAAAGTTGAGGGCGACTTTAAAGAAGGATACTGGTCAGACCATTGGGATTACAATCTTGATCTTATAGAGGAATATCTGTCTGTATATCCTGAGAAAGAAGAGGAGCTTCTTTCGGAAAAGACATTTACCTGGTTTGCACCTCAGACAAGAGTGAATCCGCGTGCAAAGCGTTATGAGAAGACGGAAAATGGAATTCGTCAGTATTATGCATTGGAAAAAGGAGATTTCTCCACAAAAGAAAAGGAACTTACCGACACTGATGGGAACATTGTAAAAGCAAGCCTTTCTGAAAAACTTCTTATTATGACAACAATTAAATTCGCTACTCTCGATCCATACGGAATGGGTGTTGAGATGGAGGGAGGAAAACCCGGTTGGTATGATGCATTGAACGGACTTCCGGGTATGCTGGGATCATCCATGGCAGAAACCTGTGAGCTTCTTCGTATGGCTCTCTATCTTAAGGATACGGTAACGCGCTATCACAAGCCTGTAGAGGTATTTAGCGAGGCGGCTAAGCTTATAGAGAATGTTGACAATCTGATTAAAGATAAGATGTCCGAACTTGCTGCTGCCGATGGTGCGGTGACGGCATACTGGAATGCAGTCAATGATCTTAAAGAGGCATATAGAAAGAATATATATAGCGGAGTTTCAGGTGATAATAAGACGCTGGAGGCCGATGAGGTTCTTTCATATCTTGAACGTGTGATAAATGTTCTTAATATAGGAATTGAAAAAGCTAAAAAAATCAGTGGCGAAGTATTCCCGACGTACTTCTATTATGATGTGACGGATTATACAGAAGATGCTGACGGAATTCATCCGACAGAGTTTAAAGTGGGCAAGATGCCGCTTTTCCTTGAAGGACCTGTGAGATATCTTAAGCTTCCTAAGCCGGTTGAGGAAAAAAGAACACTTTATAATGCAGTAAAAGACAGCAGACTTTATGATGAAAAACTTTCAATGTATAAAGTTAATGCGGCTCTATTTGAGGCATCAATTGAGATAGGACGCTGCCGGAGCTTTACACCGGGCTGGCTTGAAAACGAGTCGATATGGCTTCATATGGAATACAAATATCTTCTTGAATTATTAAAGAGTGGTATGTATGAAGAATTTTTTGGAGATTTCCAAAATGCCTGCGTAGCATTTCTTGATGCGGACACCTATGGCAGAAATCCGCTTGAAAATTCGTCCTTTATCGCATCTAGTGCTAATCCGGATGAAAAGAAATGGGGACGTGGCTTTGTGGCACGTCTGTCGGGATCTACAGCGGAATTTCTTTCCATGTGGAGACGGATGTTCTTCGGAGAGTATCCTCTTAGAAAAGAAGATGAGGAGTTAATCTTCGAACCTGCACCGGCGTTGCCGGAGTATCTGATTCCGGAAGACGGCATAATAAAAGCAGCGTTTCTGGGCAGTATTCCCGTAACCTATCACATCGGAGAAAGAAAGAATCTGATCCCGGGAACATACTCAATAGAAGAATTCGTACTTATAGAGAATGGGGAAAAGAGATCGATAAAGACTTCTTATCTTTCGGGAGAAGATGTATTAAAGATTCGTAACGGAGCCGTTCAGGGTATTGAAATTTTTATTAAGTAGAGCTTTATAATAAAAAAATGACACCAAAGTGAAAATAGTATTATTTTTTTATATCCTCCTTTTTCGTATAGTGTACTTATCAACAATGGATGCGTAAGGCGTCCGCAACAAGTAAACGAATACAATAAGGAGGATTTTTTATGAGATTCAAAAAACTTATGGCAGGAGTTCTTGCCGGTACAATGGCTCTTAGTTTAGCAGCATGTGGTGGCGGAGACACAGATTCAGGAAGTGGTTCAGCTGATTCGGATAATACTCAGGCAGAGGCTTCAGCAGATTCTGAAGATGGAGAAGATGCAGAGGAGACAAAAGAATACGGTGAAGATACACTTGTAATCTGGACACTGGCAAAGGATCTTGAGACTTTCGCTGATCATTACCAGGAGGAGACAGGTAAAGATGTAGAGGTTGTCGTATATGCTCCGGAAGATTATCCTACAAAGGTTCAGACAGCTATCATGGGTGGTGAGAGTGAACCGGATATTATCGTTGGTGAGCCTCAGATGCTTGGTGATATGTACGATAACGGTTTCTTTGCAAGTCTTGATGATCTTGGCGCACAGGATTATGCTGATAAGATTGTTGACTATGTATGGGATGTAGGTAAGGATAAAGATGGTGTGCAGCGTGCAGTTTCATACCAGATTACTCCGGCAGGTATCTATTATCGTCGTGATATTGCCAGCGAAGTATTCGGTACAGACGATCCTGATGAGGTTGGAAAGCTTTTTGCAGATTATGACACAATCCGTGAAACAGCTCAGAAGTTAAAGGATGCAGGATATCGTATTTTTGCTTCTGATAATGAGATTAATTACTTCTCAGGTGATTCTGCATGGGTAGTTGATGGTGAGTTGAATGTAGACCAGGGACGTCTTGATTACATGGATCTTGTTGTTGATCTTTATCAGAATGATCTTACAGCATATTGTAACCAGTGGTCAACTCCATGGTATCAGGCAATGGCCGGTGAGGTACCTATCCTTACAGCAGATATCCAGAACTATGCTGATGATTCAGTAAATGTATGGGATGCAGAAGCATTTGAAGAGCAGACTGCAGATCTTGAGAAGACATCAGTATTTGCATTCGGTCTTCCAAGCTGGGGCGTTTTGACAATGCGTGACAATGTAGGCGAGCTTTCAGGTAAATGGGGCGTTTGTGCAGGTCCGTCATATGGTTTCGGTGGTGGTACTTTCATTGGTATTTCATCTCTTTCAAAGAAGCAGGATCTTGCATGGGATTTCATCCAGTATGTATGCTTCAACGAAGATACAGCTGACTGGTGGATTGAGACATCACAGGGTGATACAGTATCACTTCTTTCAGCACTTGATAAGCATGCAGATGATGCCAATGATATATACGGTGGAGAGAAACTTTACTCATTCTGGCTTGAACAGGCAAAGGGTATTGATTACTCAAAGGTAACACAGTATGATAAGGTTATCGGCGATGCATGGGGAGCTGCAATTGGTAGCATTAAGACAGGTGAGAAGAGTAAGGAAGAGGCAATAGATTACTTCTATGATACTGTTCAGTCTACATATCCTGAACTTACAATCAATCGCTAATTAATAAATGTAAAAAACGGGGGAGCGCGGTCAGACCCGCACCCCCTTGTTTTTTAGAAAGGGAAGGGATTCTAATGGAAAAGAAGGTTGATAATAAACGGATTAATTCGTATAACCATTGGGGTTATATATTTGTACTTCCGTTTACAATTGTTTTCCTGATATTCAGCGTGTATCCGGTTCTAAGAACCTTACATTTAAGTTTTACTGATCTTAAAGTAATGGGAGATGCGCATTTTATAGGATTTTCTAATTATGCTCGAGTTGTGAAAGATAAGTTCTTTTGGAACTCACTGTTAAATACGGTTCGTATCTGGGGCGTGAATATTGTTCTTCAGCTTGGACTGGCGTTTCTTTTAATGATGGTCTTCTCAGATGTTAAGTATAAGATGAAAGGACTTGGATTTTTCAGAGTTGTTTATTATCTGCCGAATCTGATTGCTGCAACATCAGTAGCATTTCTGTTTCAGACACTTCTTGATTGGCGGTATGGTACATTCAACATTATGCTTAACGGAATCGCTAAATTATTCGGAGGTACATATAATCCGATTGACTGGATAGGCAGTGGAGCAACGGTTCCTTATGTGATTGCGGTAATTCAGTCATGGATGTGGTTTGGTAATTCTTTTATTATGCTTATGGCAGGAGTTCAGGGTATTTCCAATGATTACTTTGAAGCCGCAGCAATTGATGGTGCAGGACGATGGACGGTATTTGGCAAGATTACTCTTCCGCTGATTCGTCCTATTCTGATGTATGTAGCAATTACATCTTTGATCGGTGGATTGCAGATGTTCGATCTTCCGTTCCTTATGGTTATTCCTTCATCTCAGGCATACAGCAGAGTACAGACCGTTATGATGTATCTGTATCGTTTCGGATTTACGGCGGGTTCAATCAATACCGGTTATGCATCAGCAGTGGCATATATGTTGTTCCTGATCATTCTGGTAGTATCATTGATACAGCTTTATCTGTTCCGTGATAAGGACGCAGCTGCGGAGAAGAAGATGGTAAAGCAGGCAAAAAGGGAAATGAGGTGATAGCAGATGGATAAAACGAGTAATACACATGATCTTATTATGAAAGGGCTTTTGTATTTTGCGTTAGGTCTTTTAGCGGTTGTCAGTTTCTTTCCTTTTTACCTGATGATCATTAATGCGACCAGAAGTGGTGTGGAGATTTCACGATCTTTTTCAGTGATACCAAGCAAATATTTAACTGAAAATTATAAACAGCTTATCAAATATGTAAATATCCCACGAGGAATCTTGAATAGTGTTATTGTTTCAGGATTTGCAACATTGCTTACTGTATACTTCTCATCTTTAACAGCATATGGACTTGCTTTTTACAAGTTCAAGGCGAATAAGATTGTCTTTGGTGCAATACTGGCATTTATGATGATTCCGGGTCAGCTTTCATTGATTGGTTTCTATCAGTTATGTACGAAATTACATCTGGTTAATTCATACATTCCATTGATCATACCGGCAGTAGCATCTCCGGGAACAGTATTCTTCCTTAGACAGTATGCGATTTCTACGGTTCCCACTACTCTTATTGAAGCAGCAAGAATTGATGGATCAAATGAGTTACGTACATTCCATAAGATTATTTTCCCGTTGATTTCACCGGGTGTTGCTACAATGGGAATTATGGCATTTATCGGAAACTGGAACAGTTATCTGCTTCCGATGATCATATTGAATAAGACTGAGAAGTTTACACTTCCTGTTATGGTATCAACACTTCGTTCGGCAACGGATCTGCAGCAGAACCAGGGTGCAACATATCTTGCGGTAGCAATTTCGGTTATTCCGATCATGTTGGTATTCGCATTCTTCTCACGTTATATTATAAGCAGTATCTCAGCAGGTGCGGTCAAAGAATAAAAAGACTTGTTAAATCTTTGTTCAGCATGTATAATGTAATGTATGAAGAATAAGAATATAAAGAATAAATTAATATTAGTAACAGTTATACTGTTATTGTTTGCAATATGCCTCGCAGAGTTTTCTTCGAGGCTTTTGCACTTTGATGAGGAAGAAGATATAACTGAAGACTCTGAGATTGTGACACTTGATTGGTATATCGATCAGCCATGGTTCGTGGAAACATGGGGTTCAGATCAGGTGTCCAAGAAGATTACCGAGGAAACAGGGGTTCAGATCAGGTTTATCACTCCTGTGGGAGGTAACGATGAATTATTGGAATCTAAGATTCTTTCTGATGATCTGCCTGACATAGTGACAGTAGAGCCTTCTTCCCCTAATTATACACGTCTTGTTAACCAGCAGAAACTTTATTCCCTGAATCAGTTGGCTAGAATGTATGAACCCGGATTTTTTGAAAATTCCAAGGAGGAGTGTCGGCGTTTTTACGAGAAGCTGGATGGAGATCTTTATGTTTATCCCAATGCTGCTATTACTGCCAATGAAGCAAAGGAGCATGATGATCTCTCTGCTAATCTGACATTTCTTGTGCGAAAGGATATCTATGAGGCACTTGGAGAACCGGATATGACGACACCCGAAGGTTTTTCGGATGCTGTAGAGCGGGCTATGAGGTCATTTGGTACCACGGAAAACGGACCTCTTATTCCTATTGGCGGAACAATATTTACCGATACCGGGTGTGATTCGTTTGATGAGTTTTTGCAGGATCTTCTGGCTGTGCCTTATGAAAAAGACGGAAAGTATTATGACAGGAATACAGATCCGGAATATCTTAACTGGCTTCGGACATTCCGTCAACTGCAGCAGGACGGATATCTTCCGGCGGACGTGTTTGTAGATCAACGTATTCAGACAACAGAGAAGGTGGAACAGGGACGGTATTTTTGTATGATATATCAGTGGACGGATATTACTGAGCAGCAGGCAATACGTTATGCGGATGATCCTGATTCCGTATATATAGCAGTGGATGGTCCGAGAAATTCCCGTGGTGATGATCCGGTGCTGCCGCTTTCCGGAATAAGCGGATGGATGATTTCAATGATACCGAAAAACTGTAAGAGACCCGATCTTGCCATACGTCTGTTCACATATCTTTTGTCTGAGGAAGGACAGAAGCTAGTCTACCTTGGCGTTGAAGGTGAAGCTTATGAAGAGTTGGAAGACGGAACCATTGTACTTGATTCCGAAGCAGATGAACTTAGACGTTTCAAGAAGAGAGAGTATAATGCAATTTACGGCGGTGACGATACATTCTGGATGTTGATGGATAATGTGATTCAGCGGCAGTGGGCATATCCCATTGAGGAGCCGGTGAAACAGACCACAGAATGGACTTATCCTTATGCGAGTTATACGAGTCAGTATGATGTGTATCTGCCGGAGAATTCAGATATTGCCCGTATTGATAACCAGCAGGGTATCTTGTGGGGAAGAACCCTTCGGGAGCTGCTGCTTGCGGAAAGTGATGAGGCATTTGACGAAATCTTATCGGGTTATCTGGAGGAACGGGAACTATATGATTTTGACCGGCTGATGGAAGAAAAGACACGTCAGATGCAGCAGAATAAAGAAACGATGGGAGTGCCATGATGGAAGAGATGAAGAACAACGTATGGCAACGCACAAAGGGACTTCGCCTGAATACTAAATTAACCATCGTAATTTTACTCCTTGTTTTTGTGCCGATTGTTATACTTTCAACAATTATGTTTTATGAGATCGAGCAGAGCACCGTTGCACAGAGTGAAAGTGATATGTATTATCGACAGCGGGAATTAGAGGATGCGTTTTCAATCCGGATTGAGAATATTGAAACTATGCAGAGATCTTTTTCAAAGAACAATGAATTGCTCGAAATACTTGAGATGTCTACTTCGGGAGAGGATGTTTCCACCAGAGATATTATTGATTTTTATGAGGGAATAGGTTCATTTCTGACCGGAACCGTTGAGAACAATCCGGTTCTTTATACGGTTCGGGTATATGCAAAAAACGATGATGTCCAGGAACTGATGCCGATTCTTTATAAGTCGTCACGAATGGATAATATGTCATGGAGCAGGGAAACACCGGTAATAGGATGGCATTTTTCGTATTATGATACGAGTTTTAAAAGTCTGACTGAGAATAGTGATGTACCGTTGCTTGGCCTTGTATCCCCAATCAACGACTTTTCTTATGGTACTGTCGGATTTGTAGAGGCTGCAGTTGAAATGCGTACAATGTTTCCTGGAATGTATGATGCCGGAGGTAATGATGAAGGCTGGAGTTTTTATGCGTCGAAAGATGGCAACATCTACTTTGGTACGAATAAGCCGGATTATGCATCTTCCGTAACCGATGAGATAAGCACGGATTCCAGAATATGGAAAGAGTCGTTGATGGAACGTATAAGAATTGACGGGCGGGAGCTTCTCTTTTTTTCTGTCCCGCTTGAAAAGATGAATGGATCTTATATTGCTGTGCAGGATATTACAGGCATTATAAATGAGGTTCATAGGAAACGTAATGTCTTTTTCATGGTGTTAGGTCTGGTTCTGATTGCTATGGTATTTGTTGTAAGCGGAATGGTGCATAGAATGCTCGGGCGACTGTATAGTATTGTATTGAGTATGCGAAAGATCAGACAGGGCGATCTCAAGGTTCGTACTGCAGTCAGGGGGACAGATGAAATCGGAGAACTGGCTGTACAGTTTAACCGCATGCTTGACAGGATTGAGGAGCTTACCGAGGAGAACGTTCAACGAGAGATTCTTGCGAAAAATGCCGGAATACGGTCACTTCAAAATCAGATTAACGCACATTTTATATATAACGTTCTTGAATCCATAAAGATGTTGGCGGAAATGGATGAAGAATATCAGATATCAGACTCGATTACTTCACTTGGAAAGCTCCTTAGATATTCAATGCGTTGGGAGTCAGGTACGGTTGCACTTCGGGAGGAACTTGAATATATCGAGAACTATCTTGCACTTATGAATCTTCGAAATGATTTTAGTGTAATACTTGCGACGAATATTCCGGATGAGCTTCTTATGCAGGAGATTCCTAAGATGTCACTGCAGCCGATAGTGGAAAACTCTGTACTTCATGGGATTACACCTATTGGAGAGGACGCATCAATATATATCAAAGCATGGGAAGAAGGGAACGATGTCTTTATAGAACTTTCGGATAACGGTACGGGAATGAGCGGTGAAGAACTGTTACGATTGAATAAGAGGCTTAAAGGTGTCGTTGAAACGGAGGAGCCTGCACATAAGGGACATGGTGTCGGAATTAAAAATGTTGCTGACCGGATTATGCTGGAGTTTGGAAAGGAATACGGTCTTACCGTAGTATCCGAAGAAGGTAAATATACCAAGACTTCTATGCATCTTCCGAAGAGAAAGGGAAAAACCAATGAAATCATTACTGATCGTAGAGGATGAAAAACTGATTCGCAAAGGAATCCGTACAATGGCAGAGAGAAGTGGTGTTGAGATTGAGGAAATCTTTGAAGCCAATAACGGAGAAGTGGCACTTTCTGTTTTAAAAGAACATAGAATAGAAGTAATGTTTACGGACATAAGAATGCCTCGAATGGATGGAATCGAACTTGTACATCACCTGCAGGAACTTCCGTATATGCCATATGTAGTGGCAATAAGCGGATATGACGAATTTTCTTATGCTGTAGAAATGCTCAGGAGTGGAGCTTCTGAATATCTTTTAAAACCTATTGAACGTGAAAAGCTGCGTGATGTGTTGTTAGAACTCGATAATAAAATAAAGGAGGAAAAGACTGCAAAAGAATCGGTTACATATGAAATGCTGCTGCGGGAACAGGAGTATGCTGTGGCGATTTTTCCGGAACGTGATGAATCGGAGATCGGACATGAGCTTGTGAGACTTCACGGTGTCACCGGGGCGGTAGGTGTGCTTGTTACCGGGGAACAGGTTGCTAAGTTTCGGGAAGAATATGAAACCAATGCAGCCGGAATAAGCGAAATTCATAAGGGAGAGGACGAGCTTAAGATTGCGATTGCCGAAGCACAGCAGGCTAGAATGATAGCATTTTGCAGGGAAGAGATGATTGGGATTTCTGATGAGACACCCTCGGTACAGGAGAGTCTTCGTGAACATGCCCAGAGCCTTCTTTCCGAGACGAAGAGAACTCAGAGATTGCAGATTCTTGCTGCAGATAAACAGAAAGAACTGCTTCAGATATGGGGAGCTATATTTGAAGAAGCGAGGCGCGGATTTCTTTCACCGAAACTCTTTTTTGAAGAAATGCCTGTGGTGATGCATGAACTCCGTAAGGTTTACCGACATGCACTTTCCGAAGAAGAGATGGAAAGGAGTCGCATTTTGGAGCAGCCCCTTAACTTTGCAACAATCACTGAACATGAGGAAGCAATGCTTGATTTTTTAGTGGAAATCAACAAGCGTTTGATTTGTGCGGAGGATGATGAGCCTTCGCAAAAAAAACTTGCACAGGCAGTTGCATATATCCGTGAGCATTATGCGGAGGATATGAATATGGCAACAGTGTCGAATTATATTTCCATGAACTATACTTTGTTTTCCTATTCTTTCAAGCAGTACACAGGGCAGAATTTCGTATCCTACTTAAAGGAAATCCGGCTGAAGGCAGCTTGTGAATTTCTCGAAAAAACAGATGATAAGATTATTGATATTGCGCATCGGGTAGGGTATAAAAACGAAAAGCATTTTCTGAAAACCTTTAAGAGTGAGCTTGGTATATCTCCAAGCGAATACAGACGTAATATGAAGCGAAGTTAAGAAGTCGCGCAGGATACCGGCAGCTGCTGATGAACATTCAGCGGTTGCCTTTTTTTATGCAGTCGGAGAAATTTTGAAATGTTTTTTGTAGACATAGATGATGACTATAGCCAGCCATAATAATACAGTATTTTACAATCACAGATTAAAGAAGTAATATAAAGCACGTTGAAAGAAACGGATATCGGGAGCTTGAAGCTGTTCTGATTAACCTCCGGTTACTGATATTGGCGGATGCAGATATGAGCTTAGAATGAGGAGTAGAAGATATGTCAGAGATTGTACTTGATAATATTTCAAAGAAATTTACAACCAAAGACGGAACCGTTGAGGCCTTAAAGAATGTCAGCCTTGAGATAGACAAAGGTGAGATATACGGAGTTATAGGAATGTCGGGTGCAGGCAAGAGTACGTTGGTTCGATGTATCAATTTCCTTGAAAAACCGGATGAGGGAAGAGTGCTTATAGATGGAAATTCACTTGATGATTACTCAAAGAAAGAACTACAGAAGCAGAGGGAAAGCATCGGTATGATATTTCAACATTTTAATCTTCTGATGCAAAAGACTGTATTGGATAATGTGTGTTTTCCACTCTATATTCAAAATGTTCCGGGAAAACAGGCAAGAAAGAAGGCAGAGGAACTTCTTGACCTTGTAGGATTGCTTGAAAAGAAAAATGCTTATCCGGCACAGCTTTCAGGAGGACAAAAACAGAGAGTGGCAATTGCGAGAGCATTGGCGTCAGATCCTAAGATTCTTCTGTGCGATGAGGCAACCAGTGCATTAGACCCACAGACTACATCGTCAATACTTGAACTGTTAAAAAATATAAACGATAAGTTCGGTATCACGATTGTGATAATAACACATCAGATGTCGGTGGTAAGAAAGATATGTGACAGAGTTGCGATTATGGAAGGAGGTCAGCTGGCTGAGACCGGTAAAGTAAGCGAGGTGTTCAGCCATCCGAAGACTAAGGTAGCTAAGCGTCTTATTCGTCAGGATATTGATACTGATATTGATGACAATATTCAGGCAACAGATTTGATACGTAACGGAGAGATAATAAGAATAACATTTTCAGAGAATTCAGCATTTGAACCGGTGATAGCTAATCTGGTGCTTACATATAAGGAACCGGTCAATATTCTTCGGGCTTCGACAAAGAATGTCGGTGGAATAGCAAAGGGAGATATGATATTAGAGTTTGCAAAGGATAGCACTAAGAAGGAAGAGATGAAGAAGTATCTTAAAGAACACGAGATTGAGATAGAAGAGAATATAGATATTTACGGAGGTGACATTTGATGTGGACACCTGAAGTAACACAGATGATTATAAAGGGAATAGGTGAAACTTTATACATGACGCTGCTTTCTACAGCACTTGGTTATCTGTTCGGTCTTCCGATGGGAGTTTTACTGGCGGTCTCCGATAAAGATGGATTATCACCTAATCCTGTTTTGTATAAGATATTGGATGTGATAGCTAATATTGTGCGAAGCATACCATTTCTGATATTGCTGATATTGATCATACCATTTACAAGATTGTTGGTTGGTAAGAGTACAGGTTCAACTGCAACGGTTGTTCCTCTGGTGGTGGCGGCGGTGCCGTTTATTGCACGAATGGTGGAGTCATCACTTAAAGAAGTTGATTACGGAGTTATTGAAGCTGCCAGATCTATGGGAGCAGGTAACCTCCGAATCATGAATCATTATAAAGGTAATGCTGGTGGAGGCGAGAACATCGCTTATCACCGGAGTTACCATTGCCATAGGAACCATACTTGGTTATTCCGCAATGGCAGGAACAGTAGGTGGAGGCGGTCTGGGAGATATCGCTATTCGCTATGGGTATTACAGATACCAGTCGGATATCATGATTGTAACGGTGGTTTTGCTGGTGTTACTGGTACAACTGTTCCAGACAGTCGGAATGTTCTTCGCATCCAGACTGGATAAAAGAAAGTAGCTTATTATAAGTATAAGGCAGAAAGTGAGGAAAATTATGAAGAAAAAATTAGTAGCATTATTAACAGCAGGAGTTTTGGTAACAGGAGTTTTGACAGGATGTGGAGGAAGTAATACTGTTGAAACAACAAAGGAAGAGACTACAGAGGCGGATGAGACAGAAGCTTCTGAAACTGAGGAGGAGACTACGGAGGAAGCTTCCGAAGACACAGCTGACAACGGTGAGACAGTGACCATTAAGATTGCAGCTTCTCCTACACCGCATGCAGAGATACTTAATCAGGCAAAGGTAATATTGGCAGATAAGGGTTATGACCTTGAGATTACAGAGTTCGAAGATTATGTACAGCCTAATGAGGTTGTTGAGTCAGGTGAGTATGATGCTAATTATTTTCAGCATATTCCTTACCTTGACAGCTTCAATGAAGAGAAAGGAACGCATCTTGTAAATGCAGGCGGTATTCATTATGAGCCATTCGGTATCTATCCGGGAACCAAGACATCTCTTGATGATATAGAAGATGGTGATTCAATTGCAGTACCTAACGATACAACTAATGAGGCAAGAGCTTTACTTCTGTTACAGGATAACGGAATCATCACTTTGAAAGAGGGTGCAGGTCTCACAGCAACAGTAAATGATATCGAGGAAAATCCTCACAACATCAATATTGTTGAGTTAGAGGCAGCACAGGTTGCGAGAGTTGTATCTGAGAATGCTTATGTTGTATTGAACGGTAACTATGCATTAGAGGCAGGTTATTCTGTTGGTAAAGATGCCCTTGCCTATGAGCAGAATGATTCAGAGGCAGCTAAGACATACGTTAATGTTATCGCGGTTAAGGAAGGAAATGAGAACAATGATGCTATCAAGGCTTTGGTAGAGGTATTAAAATCCGATGAGATCAAGGATTACATCAATAATACATATGATGGTGCAGTTGTTCCATTTGAATAATAACAGTTATGAATAAAAGTGTGTGATTAATCTGTGATTATATAATTTAAGAAAAAGTACCTGCTTACCGAAAGGGGTGGGTGCTTTTATTACTATGGTGAATTGAAAAAGTAAATTCCACTTTGCATGATTAAATTCCACCCGATAGGCGAAAATATCTTTTTGAGGGTTGAAAATGTATGGATTTGGGTTA
>CAJOLO010000015.1 GCA_905235345.1 uncultured Lachnospiraceae bacterium | reverse complement strand
TGGATGTCAATCTCCATCCGGGATATAAAATGTGATATTACCCTTCAAGATAATTAACCTCCCCGACCTTCCTGCCATCTCTGAAGAATACTCTGGGAACACGTCTGTTAATATCACACACAAATTCATAATTAAAGCTGCATGACATATCGGCAGGCTCCTCCACCGGAATCATATTATCACCTTGCCTTCCGAAAAGCACAACCTCATCACCAACCGAAACACCGTCGATATCATTTACATCTATCATTATCTGATCCATACATACCCTGCCGACAATCGGTGCAGATTCTCCTCGAACCAGGACCCTTCCCTTATTGGATAATGCTCTGGGATATCCGTCTGCATATCCCACACCAACCGTTGCAATTCTTTTATCGCATGGCAGAGTGTAGGTTCCTCCATATCCAACAGTCTCGCCCGCACTAACCATTTTCACATTGGTTATATGGCTCTTGAAGGACATCGCCGGATTAAGCACACACGCTTTCTTATCCATCTCCTCCGACGGATAAAGTCCGTAAGTTGAGATTCCCGAGCGAACCATATCATATGTGTCATTAGGCATTTCCATGATTCCCGCACTATTGGATATATGTCTTATGGAAAAATGAACGCCTTTCTCCTCTAACAACTCCAACATCTTAGTATATTTTGACAACTGCTCCATAGCACTTGTCTTATCAACGCTGTCCGCCTTAAAATAATGGGTAAATACTCCTTCAACATTAAGATTAGGCAATCTGCTGATCTTAACAATTTCCGAAACACTATCTGCGTTGCATTGATACCCAATTCTGTTCATACCGGTATCAAGCTTGATATGAATCTTACCAACCATACTCAAACGACCTGCAATATCAGAAAGAGTTTTTGCCTGCTCATACGAATATACAGTCTGTGTAATGTCATTCTTAACAATCTTTTCAAACTGACTGTCATCCGTATATCCGAGTATAAGAATCGGCTTTACAATTCCCGCATTTCTAAGTTCCAAAGCCTCATCTATGCAGGCAACTCCATAATAATCTGCAAGATCATCCAAGACCTCTGCCACCTGTATAGCACCATGTCCATAGGCATTCGCCTTAATGACTGCAAGCAGCTTTTTCTCCTTTGGAATACAGGCCTTCATAGTTTCAATATTTCTTCGAATGGCAGATAGATCAACGTCCGCCTCCACACGATGATATGTGTCCATCATTACGCCTCCTAAGATGCTCTTTGACAGCAATTGCTTATTTATCTATAATCACGCGTTTCTCATAACCTCACCAAGTGATGAAATGATATCCGATGCAAGCATTGCATACTTTCCTTTCTTCTCAGCCGCCTTATCTCCCGCAAGGCAATGCACATATGTGCCAATTCGTGCTGCCTCAATCAAATCAAGTCCGCCTGCAAGCATCCCCGCTATAATTCCCGCAAGAACATCACCGGAACCTCCGGTTGACATACCATTATTACCGGCAAGATTAACATATGTATGCTCTCCTCCGTTTGTCACAATGGACTTTGCATCCTTTAATACAAGGCTGACTTCATATTCCCTGGCAAACTTTTTTGCAATTGCAAATCTATCTTTAGCAATATTTTCAACACTCTTACCAATTAACCGACTCATTTCCTTCATATGCGGTGTCATCACAATAGGTACGGAACAGGTCTTCAACATTCCAATATTATTGGACAAAATGTTAAGTGCATCCGCATCCAGCACCATCGGAACCTCTGAATTCATCAAAAGCTCATATAACATTCTTTCAGATGTGGAATCCACGCCGAGTCCCGGGCCTACCACTATTACCGAAGCCCATTTAGCCACATCTTCAACACACGCCAAAGCACCTTCATAATCATCATAAGTCATCATGATCGCCTCGGGAAGTTGTGACTGCAATACAACCCTATTGCTTTCATGGGTATATATCTTTACAAGTCCGACACCTGTTGAATATGCAGCCTTAGCACATAAAAATGCAGCCCCTGACATATTCTTGCTTCCTGCAACCACAGCCACCTTGCCATAACTGCCTTTATTGGAATTATTAAATCTCTTTGGAAGCTTATCAAGATCCTGTTCATCGTATGTATAAATCTTTGGTTTAACCGACTGAAATGAAACATTGGGAAATCCAATATTCCTGCATATTATCTTCCCACAACAGTCAATTCCTGATCCGAAGAACATGCCAAGCTTTTTAAACCCAAAAGTTACCGTATAATCGGCTCGAAATGCAATTCCCAATATTTCACCTGTTGTTGCATCAAGTCCCGATGGAATATCAATAGCAACCTTTATTCCCTTCATCTGGTTAAGCACTTCGATTGCCTTTTTCTGACTACCTTCTACTTCTCTTGAAAGACCGACACCGAATATTCCATCAACTATAACAGCATAATCCTTATTGGGAATCGCCTTCCTTAGTCTCTGTCCTATCTGAGTAATAATATTCTTCTGCAACTCAAACTGTTCAGACACATTAGTGATTGCACCTACATAATAGATATCCACCGGATAACCTCTTTCCGATAACATTCTTGCAGCTGCAAGTCCGTCACCGCCATTATTGCCTCCCTCAACGGCAATCAATATTCTTCCTTTATGTGGATTAAGCTTTTCTACCTCTTCCACCACTGCAAGTGCAGCCCTCTCCATAAGGACAGCCTGTGGAATCCCTACCTTTTCAATTGTACAGGTATCTATTGCCTGCATTTCATTCTTTGTAACAATATATTCCATATGCTTTTTCCTATCTTAATCTCAATCTACAACACCTAAAAACCAACTGCTATATTCTATCATCAGATGGCACGAGAACTCCTTATTTAAAATACTCTACACCCGATTCAAAGATCAACTGATTCTGATCACCATATATATTAATTGCTACATCCGTATCACGCCTCTCAGAATGAGCCATCTTACCAAGAACTCTTCCGTCAGGACTTGTGATACCTTCAATTGCCTCATAGGAACCATTAATATTATAATCTTCATCCATTGTAGGATTACCGTTCACATCTACATACCTGGTTGCCACCTGACCATTCTCGAATAACTTATCAAGCCACTCCTTATTGGCAACAAACCTTCCTTCACCATGAGAAATAGGAACTGTATATACATCACCAAGCGTTGCCTTTCTAAGCCAAGGGCTCTTATTGCTGACAATCTTGGTATATACCATCTTAGACTGATGACGTCCGATACTGTTCATGGTAAGTGTCGGAGAATCCTCCTTCTGCGATGTAATCTTTCCGTATGGTACAAGTCCAAGCTTAATAAGTGCCTGAAAACCGTTACAGATTCCCAGTACAAGTCCGTCTCTCTCATTTAACAATTTCGTAAGTTCTTCCTTAAGCTTCTCGTTACGGAACGCCGTTGCAAAGAACTTAGCAGAACCCTCCGGCTCATCGCCGGCAGAAAAACCGCCCGGCATCATAACAATCTGTGCCTGACTTATGGCTTTCTCAAATGCATCAACAGAATCAAGGATATTCTGTTCCGTCATATTCTTGAATACGATAGTCTCCACCTCTGCACCTGCACGTTCAAATGCCTTTGCGGAATCATATTCACAGTTTGTTCCCGGAAATACCGGAATAAATACCTTGGGCTTAGCCACTTTGTTCTTGCAGACATATACTTTGTCAGTTTTATATATATCATTTCTCACCTTCTTCTGCTCCACATTGGATGATGTAGGGAACACCTTCTCCAAAGTACCTGTCCATGCGGCTAACGCATCCTTCATGGATATCTTGACATTGCCGTATACAAATTTCTCCTCTGAGATGGTCTCACCTATTCTTGTCGCATCAACAGAAAGTGATTTCAGATCTTCTGACTTAATCTCGCAGATAATCGCACCATAATCCTTCTTAACAAGATCCTCTCTGGTCACCGTTCCGTCAAGACTCACTCCGATTTTATTACCAAAGCCCATCTTGGAAACGGCCTCAATGATACCACCATAAGAAACAGCATATGCAGATAGTATCTTTCCATCCTGCATATCTTTATACAAAGCAGAATATTTCTTCTTAATATCTTCATAATCAGGAAGTCCATATTCGTCACGCTTGATATCTATCTTTATTATCGTGTTGCCGGCACTCTTTAATTCAGGAGTGATAACATCTCCGGTATTGGCAACATCAATTGCGAATGAACACAGTGTAGGCGGAACATCAATATCATTAAATGATCCTGACATCGAATCCTTGCCACCAATTGAAGCAAGACCAAATCCAAGCTGTGCGTCATATGCACCAAGAAGTGCAGCCATCGGCTCACCCCAACGCTTAGAATCTGTGCCAAGCCTCTTGAAATACTCCTGGAACGTGAAATAAATCCTGCTCCAGTCACCTCCGGCAGCCACAATCTTTGCTACAGAATGAACTACAGAATATATCGCTCCATGGTAAGGTGACCATGAAAGCATATACGGATCAAGTCCGTAAGACATCATAGTAACCGTATCACACGAACCTTTATCAAGAGGAAGCTTTGCAATCATTGTCTGCGTAGGAGATAACTGATACTTACCTCCGTAAGGCATAACAACCGTAGCCGCACCGATAGAGCTGTCAAACATCTCAACAAGACCTTTTTGTGAACATATATTAAGGTCAGCCAAAGTCTCAAGCCATGTCTTCTTAACATCCGTAACCTTCTTATTATCCACAAAATAATCCTTCTTCTCCGGCATAGTAATCGTCACATCACTTTCCTGATGTGCTCCGTTAGTATCGATAAATGCTCTTGAAATATTGACAATCTCTTTGCCTCTCCATGTCATAACAAGTCTGGGATCTTCTGTAACCTCCGCAACCACTACCGCCTCAAGATTCTCCTCCTCACAGTAGCCAAGCATGGTATCTACATCTGCCTTATCTACAACAACTGCCATTCTCTCCTGAGATTCCGATATGGCAATCTCCGTTCCATCAAGACCTGCATATTTCTTAGGAACCTTATCAAGATCGATCATAAGTCCGTCAGCCAGTTCTCCTATTGCCACACTGACACCGCCTGCACCGAAATCATTACATTTTCTTATAATACCCGCTACTTCACTTCTTCTGAAAAGTCTCTGAATCTTTCTCTCTGTAGGAGGATTACCCTTCTGAACCTCAGAGCCACAGGTATCGATAGACTGTGTCGTATGCTTCTTGGAACTACCCGTTGCACCGCCTATTCCGTCACGACCCGTTCTGCCGCCGATAAGAATGATCACATTGCCGGGATCGGATGTAAGACGCTTAACATTCTCCTTAGGAGCTGCTGCGACAACCGCACCAATTTCCATTCTCTTTGCAACATAATTCGGATGATAAACCTCATTAACAAGACCTGTTGCAAGTCCAATCTGATTACCGTAAGAGCTGTAACCATGAGCAGCCGTTGTTACCAGTTTCCTCTGAGGGAGCTTACCTTCCATAGTCTCTGAAAGTGCTTTGGTAGGATCTGCCGCACCGGTCACACGCATAGCCTGATATACATATGAACGTCCTGAGAGCGGATCTCTGATACATCCTCCGAGACATGTGGCAGCACCACCAAACGGTTCAATCTCCGTAGGATGATTATGTGTCTCATTCTTAAACTGTATGAGATACGGAACCTCCTTGCCGTCTATTGTTACAGGTATTTCGATAGAACAAGCATTTATCTCATCCGATACTTCCATCTCCTGTAACTTGCCCTCGGCACGAAGCTTCTTCATTGCCATAAGTGCAATATCCATCAAACAGGTGAACTTGTCATCTCTGCCTTTATACAATTCTTCTTTATCTGCAAGATATGAATTGTATGAATCCTCAATAGGTTTCTTATAATATCCGTCCTCAAAGCTTACATTGGTAAGCTCCGTTGCAAATGTGGTGTGACGGCAGTGATCAGACCAGTATGTATCAAGTACTCTTATCTCTGTAACAGACGGATCTCTCTTCTCATCATTCTTAAAATAATTCTGTATATGAAGAAAATCCTTAAATGTCATGGCAAGTCCAAGAGAATCATAAAGTTCCCTGAGCTTACTTTCCTCCATGTCCTTAAAGCCGTCAAATATTTCAACATCAGCAGGCTCATCAAATACCTGAACTAAAGTATCCGGAATCTTGTTATCATCCGTCTGCCTTGAATCCACCGGATTGATACAATATGATTTAACTCTTGCGAATTGTTCATCATTCATATCTCCCTTGATAACATAAGTCGTTGCACACCTGATTACAGGCTCTTCTTTTTCGTTTAACAGTTTAACACACTGCTGTGCCGAATCTGCTCTCTGGTCGAATTGTCCGGGAAGCGCCTCCACTGAGAATATTTTATCGTTATCATCATAAGGAAATGTATTCTCATAAACATAATCCACAGGAGGCTCAGAAAATACGGTCTTTAATGCCTTCTCATAAGTCTTGTCGGAAACATTCTCCACATCATAACGAACTAACACCCTGACACTTTCTATATTCAGGTCAAGATAATCAATAAGCTCCTCATATAACTCCTTCGCCTTAACCGCATAATCAGTCTTCTTCTCTACATAAACTCTTCTTACTTTACTCATGGTATCCTCCTGTTTATATAACATTTTAGTAATAATGTGTTCTTAATAACAGTTCACTGCAATCACCATTCACGAAATTCAATAATAATAAGAACAATTACTTCTTAATATTGAATATGACTCAACTATATTACTTTAGTTCGTATCCGTAAATAGTAACTCACGAAACATATTGTATCAAAAATGCAATGTAAAATCCATAGAAACATAAAAATAATTATAAACATATTAACTGTACCTTGAAAATCAAAAAGAAAGAGAATATAATCAAATTCTCTTTCTTATTATAATATTATTAAATTCAAAAGTGCCGCATGCATTCTTGCCGCACAATACACTTAAACTGCACTGACATATTAATCTGCGTACTCAAAGCATAGATATATATTAACATCTACTGATTCACTACCTTGTCAATTATCGATTTAAGATTATCCGGATCAAATGGCTTTGCCACAAATTCATCTGCCCCGCTTCGTATCGCTTCTACCATCTTCGCTTTCTGTCCGGCAGCAGTTACCATTACAACCTTTGCGTCAGGAAAATCATCCTTAATCTTCTTAAGTGCGGAGATTCCATCTAAGACAGGCATTGTAACATCCATTGTTACCACATCAGGTTTAAGTTCAACATATCTGTCATACCCCTCCTGCCCGTTGGTGGCCTCTCCTATAATCTCATAGCCCCGGCTCTCCAGTACTCCTCTTAATATCTTTCTTGACGTTCTTGAATCATCAACTATCAAAACACTAGTCATCCGTTATCACCCCGTTTTCATGTCACTTTCTTATAATTCAATCCTAATATCTGCAAATCCTCATACAATGTATGAATAACACTGTTAACTATTCCATGATCCATCTTGATTCACGACAAATCACAAGATCAATATGCTGATCTATTATGTAGATAGAAACTCTTACTATATTGGAATCATCCTTTATGGTGGTTGGTGTATCCTTAAGAATCGGCGGCATCATATCCACATCTACATACTCGTTAGAAAGCTTTGTAGCAAACAGACCGTTGTTACAATTAAGGAACTCACAAACTGCATCCACAACATCAAGGTCAATCGCCTCGAATTCCTCCATAGCATACGCCTCCGCTATAAGCTTCATTGCCTCACCTTCACCAAAAAAGCCTGTAAATATCTTATAATCACCATCTAGCACCTGTGCGGCCACATATGGTGCGGAAACCGCATCTACCACCTCAACTTTATCAATTCTGAACTGTCTGTTAATAAAACGTCCTATATTCCTTGCCGACAAGGCAATATAATCCTTGATAACCGGAGATATGGAACATTCCCTCAATAAAACAGGAATTATCTTATCCACGTCTCCGCTCTTAATAGCATCCACATCAAGGTCAGATAATTTCTTAGCCTTCTTATATTCCTTAACATACTCCTGAATCTCATCAAGTGACAGAATATTTCTCTCAACCATTGCCTGTACAAACAACAGATAACTGTCTCCCTGTTTCTTTAACAGATACTCAACCTGAGAATCTGTTAAATATCCACGGCTAATTGCAATATCCCCAAACCTCTTATCCAGCCTATGCTGAGCATCATTAATCTCGTCAGCTTCCTCTTCGGTCATGAAACCCTCTGCAACAGCCAGCAATCCAAGCTTAACTTTAGAGTTCTGGCTTGCAACGACAACTTCCTGATACTGCTCATTTGTAATTATTCCCTGATCTTCCAAATACTTACCAAAATAAGCTTCAAACATTCCCGTTCTCCTATCCTGCTTTTTTCAAGCACTCCCCATAAAAATTGAGCATAAATAACCTTTTTTATTATACCATAAAACCAATGAAATGCAAACCTTTTCACAGGAATCCATATATATTTTTTTTCAGGTCGACTCGCGTCTTTCTGTGGGCATTCGCAAGAGTGCGTATCATACAAGTATGACGCACTTTTGCTCATTTTTTCAGGTCGACTGGCGTCTCCATGTGGGCATTCGCAAGAGTGCGTATCATACAAGTATGACGCACTTTTGCTCATTTTTTCATATTCCTGATATTTTACATTGAATTATCAACACAATATCTTTATAATATTGTATAATATAATTAACTTAGTATATTGTATCAATAAAATGTTTATTCATCCGTGAAAGGAGTTATGACATGTCTATAAAGAAATCACTTCAAACATCCATACTTTTCGTGGCAGTCATCCCCGTTATATTAATGGCTTTGCTGGCATATTTCGTATCATTATCAAAATATGCCAATATAAATGAAATCAACACAACAAAAACTGCTCTTGACTATAGTTTCGGATTTGTATCACAGCTTGAGTCACAGATAATAGAGACCGAAGCTCTTGCCAGCACTAACAATATCAAAAGCTACTTATTGGAAAAAGTCAACGCACCTGATGTGCTTCTTGACCGTTCTTCTGCTGCATATCAGAGTATCCATGAATCTATTGTACAGCTTTCTAACAACGCGGACCATAGTGTCAATTATTATTTCTATGACGTAGACGGTTTTCTGGTCATCTCCACGGAAGACAACAATAAATCCGACTGGTCTGAATATATGGAAAAACCTGTTCAGGATTATAACAACACTACTATATTTCCTAAATCTTCTTTTAATATCGACACACTTGATATAATTACACCGGTAGTAGTCAAAAACCAGATTGTCGGTCTTTTACGCACCAACATATCCAAAGAATACTTCGGAATCTTTCTGTCAGAGGATCGTGGAACCTTCCTGTTGGATTCAGAGGGCAATCCCATGTTCGGATATAAAGGCTTTGACGGTAATAGCGATGAGGATGCGGCATTTTTCGAACACATTAAGAATGTTATAACCTCTTCTGCCGATTCTGCACTTATGGATGATGTCAATTCGGCATTTTCCGGCAATCCCCAATATCTTTACGGATATGCAACAATCCCGGAATACGATTGGATATACGTCGTAAAACATGATACCGCAAGCTATACCAGTATTGTATCAAGCCTTCCGATTATTATGGTTGTTCTGTTAATTTTCGTTATCATGTTATCTGTAATAATAAGCCGGGGTCTTGCAAGTTCCTACACAAAGCCTATATTCGAGCTGCAGCAAGATATCCGTCAGGCTGCCTTAGGAGAACTCGATGTGCACTGCGACGTAGACAGTGATGATGAATTCGGAGATTTGGCTGATAATTTTAATCAGATGATGGATATTATCTCTACCAATTATAAAGAACTTAAACTCGCTCATAAAAAATTAGAGGACAATCAGCTTGAACTGCAGAACAATTACACACATATAGAAAATCTGGCTTATACTGATGCATTGACAGGACTTTATAATCGTATGGCCTTTTATAAATTCGCAGACGAGATATTGAATGATAAAAACAGTAAAAAACTGCGTCATGCAGTTATCTTCATTGACCTTGATGGTTTTAAATCGATAAATGATACATTAGGCCACGACTATGGTGATCTGTTGCTGCAGGCAGTTACGGCCGACCTTTCAAACCGTATCGCCGACAACGATATTCTTGCAAGGAATGGCGGTGACGAGTTCGTTATCCTTCGAAACACCACCGGAACAGATAAGGAACTTCATGAATTTATGGCACATCTGGTTGATATTGCAAGCAGTCCATTTGTATTAAATGACGAAACCGTACGAGTTACTATGAGTGCCGGAATCTCCATATACCCCACACAGGGTACAATACTTACCGACCTTATGAAGAAAGCCGACATTGCTATGTACCATTCCAAGACCAGCGGCAAGAACAGTTACACTTTCTTTAATGCCGATATGGAGAAAGATGTTTTGAGAAAGAATGAACTTATCGAAATCCTCCGTGAATCTGTCCAGATGCACGATGTACATCTGGAATACCAGCCGCAATATAATGCAACAACCAAAGAAATTATAGGTTTTGAAGCCCTTATGCGACTTGATTCCATAGAACTTGGCACTGTAACTCCAGACGAATTTATTCCCGTCGCAGAGGAAGCCGGACTTATTGATGAGATTGGAGAATGGGCAATTATTGAAGCTTGTAAATTCAACTCAAGTCTTATGGTTCAAGGATTTAAACCACTACAGCTTTCCGTTAACATCTCTACTTCACAACTACGGGGCACCAGACTTCTCGATATTGTCAGGTCAATACCGGAACGCACCGGAATGCCCATTAAATATCTTGAGATTGAGCTAACCGAAAAAGTTCTTATGAAGAATTTTGAACATAACCTTGAAATAGTAAACAAATTAAAAGGATTAGGTGTTAAGATTGCCTTAGATGATTTTGGAACAGGATATTCCTCATTTAATTATCTGACCAAGATTCCTATTGATATACTTAAAATTGATCGCACCTTTATTGCACGAATCAATGATAACGAAAAAGATGCATTTATAGCGGACACCATAATAAATCTTGCTCATAAACTTGGTATAAAGGTAATCGCTGAAGGTGTCGAAAACACCGAACAGCTGTCTCTTCTGCAAGAACAGACCTGCGACATATTGCAGGGATATTTCTTCAGCAAAGCACTTGACAAAGAGGAATTCATTGCTATGCTTAAGGATGCATAACGATAATAATATTAAAAAACAAGTTAATATACAGGAGCCTATCGCTAACGGAAATTTTAGTCAACTAAAAAATAATAATATTGAAAAACAAGTTAACCTACAGGAGGTATATCAGATATGGAAAACAAAAAAGAAGAAACCGTGTACACGGAAGATACAATAACTTTATTTTTAGACGAAGGTAAGGAAGTGGAGTGCGACATACTGGCCATATTCTCCGTAAAGAATCAATTCTATGCCGCATTGATGCCACAAACACCTGTTGACGGATATGAGGAGGGAGAATATTTCCTCTACCGCTACTCATCCGACGGAGATAATATAGAATTATCCGATATAGAATCCGATGAAGAATGGGAGGCTGCAGAAGACAAATTCGAGGAACTGCTCGATGAAGAAGAATTTAATTCCATGAAGGAATAATACTATTGTACATTGCTGCTTAATTAATCAGACACTGCTGTTATTCCGGAATTTAAGTTGTGATAAACATATGTATATTAACATATTTTTATACCCTTTTGACATAATGCACCATTTTCCCTTAAAAATTTTTACAAAAAATTTTAAATTTCCTCTTGTGCTTTTTCTCATTTTCATGGATAATGAAAAACAGTAATGAGTAGGAGGCTAAAGAAAATGTCAAAAAGAACAGACATACACAAAGTATTGATCATAGGTTCAGGTCCGATTGTAATCGGTCAGGCTTGTGAATTTGATTATTCCGGTACTCAGGCTTGTAAAGCACTTCGCAAGCTTGGTTATGAAATTGTGTTGGTTAATTCCAATCCCGCAACTATCATGACCGATCCGGAAACAGCAGATGTAACTTATATCGAACCATTGAATGTTGACCGACTGGAGCAGATAATTGCTAAAGAGCGACCAGATGCTCTTCTTCCTAATCTGGGTGGACAGTCCGGTCTTAATTTATGTTCAGAACTTTATAAAGCCGGAATTCTTGACAAATACGGTGTTAAAGTCATCGGAGTTCAGGTTGATGCAATCGAGCGTGGCGAGGATCGTATAGAGTTCAAGAAGACCATGAATGAACTTGGAATTGAAATGGCCCGAAGCGAGGTTGCCTATTCCGTTGAAGAAGCATTAGATATCGCTGATAAATTAGGATATCCCGTTGTTCTTCGTCCTGCTTATACCATGGGCGGCGCCGGCGGTGGCCTGGTATATAATAAAGACGAATTGAAGACAGTCTGTGCAAGAGGTCTTCAGGCCAGTCTTGTCGGACAGGTTCTTGTTGAAGAGTCAATTCTCGGATGGGAGGAATTAGAGTTAGAGGTTGTTCGTGACAGTGAGGGCAATATGATCACAGTTTGCTTTATTGAGAACATTGATCCCCTCGGCGTTCACACAGGCGACTCCTTCTGTTCCGCTCCCATGCTTACCATTTCGGAAGAATGTCAGAAGAAACTTCAGGAACAGGCATATAAGATTGTTGACAAAGTACAGGTCATTGGAGGCACTAACGTACAATTTGCCCACGATCCCGTAACCGACAGAATAATTGTTATTGAAATCAATCCACGTACATCACGTTCTTCTGCCCTTGCTTCAAAGGCAACAGGTTTCCCGATTGCACTTGTATCGGCAATGCTTGCAACCGGACTTACCCTTAAGGACATACCTTGTGGAAAATACGGTACTTTGGATAAATATGTTCCTGACGGAGATTATGTTGTTATCAAGTTCGCCCGTTGGGCATTCGAAAAATTTAAGGGTGTCGAGGATAAACTTGGTACCCAGATGCGTGCAGTTGGCGAAGTTATGAGTATCGGTAAGAACTTCAAGGAAGCTTTCCAGAAAGCTATCAGAAGTCTTGAGACAGGTCGTTACGGTCTTGGACATGCTAAAAACTTTGACTCTCTTTCAAAGGATGAATTATTACAGATGCTTATAACACCATCCTCTGAGAGATATTTTATAATGTATGAAGCACTCAGAAAGGGTGCAACCGCCGATGAGATTTTTGAAATTACCAAAGTTAAACATTACTTTATCAATCAAATAAAAGAGCTTGTTGACGAAGAAGAAGAACTTCTTAAATCTAAAGGAAGTCTTCCTGCAGATGACCTTCTTATTCAGTCTAAAAAAGACGGTTTTTCCGACAAGTATATCAGCCAGTTGCTTGAGATACCTGAGGATGATGTCCGTAACAGACGTCTTTCCCTTGGTGTAGAGGAGGCTTGGGAAGGAGTTCATGTAAGCGGTACCGAAAACAGTGCTTACTACTACTCTACTTACAATTCCGAGGACAAGAATCCTACAACAAACAACAAGAAGATTATGATTCTCGGTGGCGGTCCTAACCGTATCGGCCAGGGAATCGAGTTCGATTACTGTTGTGTTCATGCAGCTCTTGCACTTAAGAAGCTTGGGTTTGAGACAATTATTGTTAACTGTAACCCTGAGACGGTATCTACCGACTATGATACCTCCGATAAACTTTATTTCGAGCCGTTGACTCTTGAGGATGTACTCAGTATTTACAACAAAGAAAAACCTCTCGGCGTTATCGCACAGTTCGGAGGTCAGACACCGCTTAATCTGGCAGCAGATCTTGAGAGAAACGGTGTCAGAATCTTAGGAACCTCTCCTTCTGTCATCGATCTTGCCGAGGACAGAGATCAGTTCCGTGCAATGATGGAGAAGTTGGATATTCCTATGCCTGAATCAGGAATGGCAACTACCGTAGATGAGGCAATAGATATCGCTCACAGCATCGGATATCCTGTTATGGTTCGTCCTTCTTACGTTCTTGGAGGACGTGGAATGGAGGTCGTATATGATGATGAAAGCATGACCGACTACATGAATGCTGCTGTTGGTGTCACACCTGACAGACCAATCCTTATCGACCGTTTCCTTAACAACGCTATGGAGTGTGAGTCTGATGCTATTTCTGACGGAACACACGCATTTGTTCCGGCAGTTATGGAACATATCGAACTTGCCGGAGTTCACTCAGGTGACTCAGCTTGTATCATTCCATCTCTGCACATCTCAGAGGAAAATGTAAAGACCATTAAAGAATATACAAGAAAGATTGCCGAAGAGATGCATGTACGTGGTCTTATGAATATGCAATATGCTATTGAGAACGATAAAGTATATGTATTAGAAGCTAACCCTCGTGCATCCCGTACAGTACCTCTTGTTTCAAAAGTATGTAACATACGCATGGTTCCTCTTGCCACCGAGATAATCACAAGTGAATTAACAGGTCGTCCATCTCCTGTTCCGGAGCTTAAAGAACAGAATATTCCTTACTTCGGTGTCAAAGAAGCAGCCTTTCCATTCAACATGTTCCAGGAGGTTGATCCTATATTAGGACCCGAGATGCGTTCTACAGGTGAGGTATTAGGACTTTCACAAGCTTCCTACGGTGAAGCCTTCTATAAGGCACAGGAAGGAGTTCAATCTAAGCTTCCACTTAAGGGAACTGTTCTTATATCCGTCAACCGTAAGGATAAGGAATTTGTTGTGGATGTTGCCAAGAGCTTCAAAGACGATGGATTCAATATCTTGGCAACAGGTAACACATACGAACTTATCAGTCAGGCCGGAATAGAGTGTACAAAGATTAAAAAACTCTATGAGGGACGTCCCAATATTCTTGATGCAATAACAAACGGTGAGATTGATCTTATCATCAACTCTCCTGTCGGCAAGGACAGTGTCAATGATGACAGCTACTTAAGAAAAGCTGCTGTCAAAGCTAAAGTACCATACATAACAACCATTGCTGCTGCCAAAGCAACCGCAGAAGGAATCAAGTATGTTAATGAACATAAGACCGGAGAAATCGCTTCTCTTCAGGAGCTTCACTCAAGAATAACCGACAAGTAATTCAACCCCGTCGGCGAAAGCCCCCACCTCTAAGCTTTAACTTAGGTGGGGGTTTTGTGTATAATATAAAAACATTGCTTAATACTA